>NZ_JBFBJB010000003.1:0-267191 GCF_040685895.1 Streptomyces sp. NPDC088124
GGACGCGGTCTCCGAGGTGAACCGGTCACCCGTGAGCTGCATCCCGTCACCGGAGTCACCCGCGAAACGAATGATCACCCGCTCCAGACGACGGACTTCCTTGTCGCCGGTGCTCTCTCCCGTGCTCTCCGCGGCGCCTTCGTCGGCGTTCTCCCCGGCGTTCCCGCCGGTGCGCTCTTCGGCCTGGGAGCCGGCATCCGGGACGGCCGGGCTGTTGCCCGGCCGTCCCGGAGTGCCCGAAGGGCCCGAAGAGGCTGAATCGCTCGGATCGCTCGCGTCGTTGGCCTCATCGGCCTGCTCGGCTGGGCTACTGACCTGGCTGGTCACTGAACTGGACCTCCCTCGAGGCGGCGGCTCGGGACTGACCGGCCGCCCGGCAGTCCCGGATGACCACCCTACGTCGGTAAGGGTCGCCTTCCTTGGACCGGCCATATGGTGGACGCTCTTTTGAGACGTCACGGCATACCAATTTGTCGCTTTTGTTGTAGTTCTACGGCTCCGGAATCCTTCGGAGGGAG
This sequence comes from Streptomyces sp. NPDC088124, assembly GCF_040685895.1. Lineage (NCBI taxonomy): Bacteria > Bacillati > Actinomycetota > Actinomycetes > Kitasatosporales > Streptomycetaceae > Streptomyces > Streptomyces sp. NPDC088124. The sequence goes on from NZ_JBFBJB010000003.1 coordinate 519, forward strand.
CCGTTCCGCTCTCATTCTTTGGGTGTAGGGCTTCCGACCTACGGCGCGTTCCCAAACGCCGGATTCAGGCCACGGTCGGCTCGGCCCAGCTCCGTACTCGTGCGGTTCCGTTGGTTCCGCCGGCTCCGTCAGTTGCGCAGATACGTCAGCACGGCCAGAACCCGGCGGTGATCCCCGTCACTCGGGGAGAGCCCCAGCTTCAGGAAGATGTTGCTCACGTGCTTCTCGACCGCCCCGTCGCTCACGACGAGCTGCTTGGCGACCGCCGAGTTCGTACGTCCCTCGGCCATCAGCCCGAGCACCTCGCGCTCGCGCGGGGTCAGCCCGGCCAGCACGTCCTGCTTCCGGCTCCGGCCCAGCAGCTGTGCCACCACCTCGGGGTCGAGGGCGGTGCCGCCCCTGGCGACCCGCACCACGGCGTCCACGAACTCCCGGACCTCGGCCACCCGGTCCTTGAGCAGATAGCCGACGCCCGAGCTGCTGCCGGCCAGCAGCTCGGTGGCGTACTGCTCCTCGACGTACTGCGACAGCACCAGCACGCCTACTCCCGGATGGTCCCGGCGCAGCCGCACGGCCGCCCGTACCCCCTCGTCGGTGTGGGTCGGCGGCATCCGTACGTCCGCCACCACCACGTCCGGCAGCTCGTCCCCGTCCGCCAGCTCGCGGATGGTCTTGAGCAGCGCTTCCGCGTCCCCGACGCCCGCGACCACGTCGTGCCCGCGGTCGGTCAGCAGCCGGGTCAGCCCCTCCCGGAGCAGCACCGAGTCCTCGGCGATGACCACCCGCACCCTGTCCTCCACGACCTTCAGCCCCCATGTCGAAGTGTGTCCGCCCCTGTGCCCTCCAGCATCCCAGTATTCGGATGGCGCCGCCCCCACCTGCCCCGAATTCCGCCCGGCCGGGGCACGGCGCGCGCATGCCCCCGGGAGCCGGAGCCTCCGGGGGGGTACGCGCCCGTGCCGTGCCGTGCCGTGCCGTGACGGGTACGGGTGGGGGTACGGGTACGGATACGGGTGGGGGTACGGGAACGAGCGGGGCGGGCCGAGTCAGCCGCGCCAGGGCAGTTCCGCCGTGATCGTGGTCGGCCCGCCGGCCGGGGAGTCGATGACCAGGACGCCGTCGACCGCGTCCAGCCGCTCCGTCAGCCCGGCGAGCCCGCTGCCCGACGTCGCGCCCGCCCCGCCCACGCCGTCGTCCCGTACCTGGAGCATCAGCCGGTCCTCCGTCTGCCAGACGTCCACGGCGGCCCGCCGGGCCCGGGAGTGCTTGCTGATGTTCTGGAGCAGTTCGGAGACGGTGAAGTACGCGATGCCCTCGATCGCCGGCGCGGGCCTGGCCGACAGGTCGACCTCCACCGTCACCGGGACCGTGCAGCGGGACGCGACGGCGGAGAGCGCCGCGTCGAGCCCCCGGTCGGTGAGCACGGCGGGGTGGATGCCGCGCGCCAGGTCCCGTAGCTCCTGGAGGGCGAGCTTCACCTCGCCGTGCGCCTCGTCCACCATGCCGGCCGCGGCCTCCGGGTCCTCCGCCAGCTTCTCCTTCGCCAGCCCCAGATCCATCGCGAGGGCGACGAGGCGGGCCTGTGCGCCATCGTGCAGGTCGCGTTCGATACGGCGCAGGTCGGCGGCGGCGGTGTCCACGACCACCCCGCGGTCCGACTCCAGCTCGGAGACCCGGTTGGCCAGCAGCGACGGGCCGAGCAGACCGATGACCAGCACCCGGTCCATGAAGGTCAGCCCGCGGATCAGCCAGGGGGAGATCAGCACCAGCAGGAATCCGAGCACGCTGGTGACGGCTATTTCGAAGGGGGTGTCGAGGTAGAAACCGTTGCCTTCGCCGTCCATGTAGAGGGCGATGCCCGGCTGGTCCGTGTTGTCGGCGAGCGTCCACTGCCACAGCGGATAGAGGAAGAGCGCCCAGCTCACACACCAGAACGTCACGGAGACGATGAACGCGAACAGCGCCCACGGCATGTGCAGCAGCGCGTAGAGCAGATGGCGCCAGGACACCCCGCTCTTCAGGACCGCGCCGACCCAGGACAGCAGCCCGCCCTTGCGGCCCCTGGCCGGCGCGGGCTCCGCCACGTCGAGGCCCAGCAGCGCCCGCGCGCGGGCCCGCTCCAGCATGCCGAAGGCGCGGCAGCCGGCCAGCGAGGCGGCCAGCACGGGGATGCCGAGGAAGGTGACGAGCAGCCCGGCACCGGCGGCGGTCATGGTCACCGCGTAGCAGAAGAGCGCCAGGCTGATCGGCAGGCTCAGCAGCAGATAACCGAACTCGCGCCACATGCGGCCCTCGACGGGGGCACGCAGAGCCTGTGGGAGAACGTGGGAGCGTGACCGCGATCCGTAGTCGATGGCCATCTGAGGTGTCCGTTCTGCGAGTCGGTGGGCCGGTGGGTCGATGAGCCGGTGAGCTGATGAGCGGTGAAGCTGTGGGCCTGTGGGCCTGTGAGGCGGTGTGCCCGCGGGGCGGTGGGGCCCCGAGTCGGGCTGGGCAGGTACTCCATGCTCCCGGCGCTCCGGCCGCCCCACCATGAGGCCGGTATCCCTCTTCGCCCTGGGGTTTTCCCCACCCCGGCGGTGACCCCTGCATCCCCGGCGGGAGTCCGGGGATGGGCCGGGTGGGAGTCAGGGCAAAGGGCAGGGCGGAGAGTCCGGGCGTATCGGAGCCCGCGCATCGGAGTCCGGGCGTATCGGGCGGCGGGTCCTACCCCCGCTCCCGTGCCCGCCAGGGCAGTTCGGCGGTGACGACCGTGGGGCCGCCCACCGGGGAGTCGAGTACGAAGACCCCGTCGACCGCGCCGAGCCGTTCGGCCAGCCCGGACATCCCCGTACCGCCGTCCAGCCGGGCGCCGCCGCGTCCGTCGTCCCGTACCTGGAGCAGCAGCCACTCGTCCGTGCGCCACACGTCGACCGAGGCCGAGTGCGCCCCGCTGTGCTTGCTGATGTTCTGGAGCAGCTCGGAGACGGTGAAGTACGCGATGCCCTCGATCGCCTCGGCGGGCCGCTCGCGCAGATCGACGGTGACCTTCACCGGGACCGTGCAGCGCGACGCGACGGACGACAGCGCCGCGTCGAGCCCTCGGTCGGTGAGCACGGCGGGGTGGATGCCGCGCGCCAGGTCCCGTAGCTCCTGGAGGGCGAGCTTCACCTCGCCGTGCGCCTCGTCCACCATGCCGGCCGCCGCCTCCGGGTCCTCCAGCAGCTTCTCCTTGGCGAGGCCGAGCCCCATCGCGAGGGCGACGAGGCGGGCCTGTGCGCCGTCGTGCAGGTCGCGTTCGATACGGCGCAGGTCGGCGGCGGCGGTGTCCACGACCACCCCGCGGTCCGACTCCAGCTCCGCGATCCGCCGCTCCAGTTCGTCGGAGGGCGAGAGCAGCCCCCGCACCATGGCCCGGTCGGCGTTGGCGAGCCCGCGCACGACGAAGGGCAGGACCGGCCAGAGCACGAGGAGGCCCACCAACGTGACGCCGAACGTCAGCACCCCCCACGGCAGCCGGATGAACCCGTACAGCAGCGTCCGCCAGGCCACCGGGTCCTTCAGTCGGTCCCACACCCACCCGAACCAGGAATCGGGAGCGCCCCGCCCCTGTCCCTTCCGGCGGCGCCTGCGGGCCCGGGAACCGTGCAAGGGGCTCGGCTCGTCGATCCGCACGCCCAGCAGCGCGCGCGCCCGCGCCCGCTCCGCCCGGCCGAGCAGCCGCGCCCCCGTCAGCCCGGTGACCAGCCACGGCAGCCCGATGACGGTCACCGAGAGGCCCACGCCGGTGGCCATGGTGAACACGGCGTAGAGAAATCCGGCGAGGGCCAGCGGCAGATTGCTCAGGAGATGAGCGATCTCCTTCCAGGTGTGCCGGTCGTACGCGAAGCGGACCGGTGGTGGCCGGTCGTCGTCGGGGAGGCCGCCGTGGGCGGTCGGGCTCGCGGTCATGAGCACCAAGCGTGCCCGGGGCGGAGGCGGGGCGCCATGGGGTGGCTGGGTGGGCTCCGGGTAGGGATAACCCCACTAGGTGAGACGCGGCTGCTTACCACTTCTTTAACAGGGCCTAGACTCCCGTGCGTACAGATCACGGATCGTCGAAGACATCGACGGTCGAGTCGATGAGTCGTTACGAGGCCAGGGATACGAGGCCGGGGAGAAGGGGCGGACGTGTCGCAACCGACCGTTCTCGCGTCGGACTACTTCCAGAGCTATTCGGTCGTCGGGCTGCTCGCGGTCGTCGGTGTGGTGTTCGTCGCCGTCGCCTTCGCGGCGGGCCGGCTGCTGCGGCCGGTGGTGCCGACGCCGGAGAAGCTGCTCACGTACGAATGCGGAGTGGACCCGGTGGGCGAGGGCTGGGCCCACACGCAGGTCCGCTACTACGTCTACGCGTTCCTCTACGTGATCTTCGCGGTCGACTCGATCTTCCTGTTCCCGTGGGCGACGGTGTTCGCCGCGCCCGGGTACGGCGCCACGACGCTGGTCGAGATGTTCATCTTCCTCGGCTTCCTGGCCGTGGGACTGCTCTACGCATGGAAGAAGGGCGTCCTGGAATGGACGTGACCCCCGCCGCCCCGGCCCCCGGCTCGGCTGCCGGCCCCAGTGCCGTCTCGGCCTCTGGTGCCGCTCCGGCCTCCGGTGCCGCCGCGGTCTCCGCGCCCGTACCGCTGCCGGAGCCGAAGCGCCTCGGGGTGCTCTCCCGGCTGGCGCCCGAGCCGATGAAGGTCGTCCTCAACTGGGGACGCCGCTACAGCCTCTGGGTCTTCAACTTCGGGCTCGCCTGCTGCGCGATCGAGTTCATCGCCGCTTCCATGGCCCGGCACGACTTCATCCGGCTCGGTGTGATCCCCTTCGCGCCGGGGCCGCGCCAGGCGGATCTGATGGTGGTCTCCGGCACGGTCACGGACAAGATGGCCCCCGCCGTCAAGCGGCTGTACGAGCAGATGCCCGAGCCCAAGTACGTGATCTCCTTCGGCGCCTGCTCCAACTGCGGCGGCCCCTACTGGGACTCCTACTCCGTGACGAAGGGCGTCGATCAGATCATCCCGGTCGACGTCTACGTACCGGGCTGCCCGCCGCGCCCGGAGGCGCTGCTCCAGGGCATCCTGAAGCTCCAGGAGAAGATCGCCCGCGAATCGCTCCAGGAGCGGTACGCGACCGGCGGCGGCCCCTCCACCGCCGCACTGCGCAGCGGCCTGGTGCCGCCCCCGCCACTCCCCGGCACGGATACGAGTACGGGCGGGAACCCGAGTACGGGCACGGATGCAGGGCCGGATACAGGGCCGGATACAGGTACGGCGGGGGAGTCCGCGTCGTGACCGCCTCCGACCGGACGTCCGCCGCCGCCGCGTACGACCGGCTGCCCGACGCCGCCGCCGAGATCTTCGGCGAGGGGGCCACGGCCGAGCTGGCGTACGACCTGCTCACGGTCGACGTGCCCGCCGCGTCCTGGCTCGACGCCCTCGAAACCGCCCGGTCCACCCTCGGGTGCGGCTACTTCGACTGGCTGAGCGCCGTCGACGAACCGGGCACCGGCTTCCGGGTCTGCGCGCACGTCGCCGCCGTCGGCCCCGGCACGGTCCGCCGCCTGCTCGTCCGTACGACCGTCCCGCACGAGGCGGCCGTCCTGCCCACCGCCGTCGAGGTCTACGCGGGCGCGGGCTGGCACGAGCGGGAGACGCACGAGATGTTCGGCGTCACCTTCACCGGCCATCCGAACCTCGTGCCGCTCCTGCTCCCCGAGGAGTTCGAGGGGCACCCGCTGCGCAAGGACTTCGTCCTCGCGGCCCGCGTCGCGAAGGCGTGGCCGGGGGCCAAGGAACCGGGCGAGTCCGAGCACGGCGGCCCCAAGCGCCGCCAGATGCTCCCGCCGGGCGTTCCCGACCCGAACGAATGGGGCCCCCTGAAGGGCCAGCTCCCGCCGGCCCCGGCCCGCCCCGCGCGCGGCGCCCGTGCCGGAGGCGGGCCCGGGGCTCGCGCCGGAGCCGGGGCCGCCGCCGGTGACCGCCCGGCCCGCCGGGCGCGGAGCGTCTCCGAGGGCTCCACCTCCCAGCGCCCCGAACCGACCGCGCCGGACGCGCCCTGGCGCCGTCCGGCCCCGGCCACGGACGAGACAAAACCCGAACCACAGCCCAAGCCCGAACCGCAGGCCGAGCCCGCCCCCAAGCCCGAGGGTCAGGAACAGGAACCGGAAGGAGACGCGTGAACGACGTACTCGACGTCGCCCTCCGACTGCTCGTCGTCTTCGCCGTGTTCATGGTCGTCCCCCTCGTGGTCGGCCAGACCGAACACAAGGTGATGGCCCATATGCAGGGCCGCCTCGGCCCCATGCACGCGGGTGGCTTCCACGGCTGGGCCCAGCTCGTCGCGGACGGGGTGAAGTTCGCGCAGAAGGAGGACGTCGTCCCGGCCGACGCCGACCGCCGGGTCTTCCAGCTCGCCCCGGCCGTCGCGCTCCTCCCGTACCTCCTCGTCGTCCTCGTGATCCCGGTCGGTCCCGGTGAGGGCGCGGTCGGCCAGGTCGTCGACGCGGGCATCTTCTTCGTGCTCGCCGTGATGGGCATCGGCGTGCTCGGCTCGCTCATGGCGGGCTGGGCCTCGGCCAACAAGTTCTCCCTCCTCGGGGGGCTGCGCACCGCCGCCCAGCTCCTCGCGTACGAACTGCCGATGCTGCTCGCCGCCGCGTCCGTCGCGATGGCCGCCGGCACCGTCTCCCTGCCGGGCATCCTCGACGCCTTCGAGTGGTGGTGGCTGCCCTGGCAGATCGTCGGCGCGCTGGTCTTCTTCACCGCGGGCCTCGCGGAACTCCAGCGGCCGCCCTTCGACATGCCGGTCGCCGACTCCGAGATCATCTTCGGCGCCTACACCGAGTACACCGGGCTGCGCTTCGCCCTCTTCCTGCTCGCCGAGTACGCGGGCATCGTCGTCCTGTGCGGGCTGACCACCGTCCTCTTCCTCGGCGGCTGGCACGGTCCGCTCGGCGCCGACGGACTCGGCTGGGTCTGGACCCTCCTCAAGACCGCCGTCCTCGCCTTCGTCGTGATCTGGCTGCGGGTCAGCTACCCGCGGCTGCGCGAGGACCAGCTCCAGAAACTCGCCTGGACCGTCCTCATCCCCCTCGCTCTCGCGCAGATCGCGCTCACCGGCATCGTGAAGGTGGCGATCAGCTAACCATGTCCCCGATCCCCGGATCCGGCCTGGCCAAGGGCCTCGCAGTCACCCTGCGGACGATGACGAAGAAGACCGTCACCGCGCAGTACCCCGAGTCACAGCCCGAACTCCCGCCCCGCACCCGGGGCGTGATCGGCCTGTTCGAGGAGAACTGCACGGTCTGCATGCTCTGCGCCCGTGAGTGCCCCGACTGGTGCATCTACATCGACTCCCACAAGGAGACGGTCCCGGCCGCCGCCCCCGGGGGCCGCGAGCGCAGCCGTAACGTCCTCGACCGCTTCGCCATCGACTTCGCGCTCTGCATGTACTGCGGAATCTGTATCGAGGTCTGTCCTTTCGACGCGCTGTTCTGGTCACCGGAGTTCGAGTACGCGGAGACCGACATCCGCGAACTCACCCACGAGCGGGACAAGCTCCGCGAGTGGATGTGGACGGTGCCGGCGCCCCCCGCGCTCGACCCCGCCGCCGAGGAGCCCAAGGAACTCGGCGCCGCCCGCAAGACCGCGGAGAAGCTCGCCGCCACGGCCCAGCAGGAGCGGGAGGCAGGGGAGTGAGCCCCGCACTGACCGCCGCGGCCGGCGGCCACGCGTTCCTGTCACCGTCCGGCGTCGAGATCGCCTTCGTCCTCGTCGGCCTGGTCACCCTCGGCGCGGCCCTGATCACCGTCACCACCCGGCAGCTGGTGCACGCGGCCCTCTGGCTGGTCGTCGCGCTCGGCGGCCTGGCCGTCGAGTACCTCCTGCTGACGGCGGAGTTCATCGCCTGGGTGCAGGTCCTGATCTATCTCGGTTCCGTGGTGGTCCTCCTTCTCTTCGGGCTGATGCTCACCAAGGCGCCCATCGGCCGCTCCCCGGACGCCGACTCGGGCAACCGCCCGCTCGCGCTCGCGGTGGCCACCGTCGCCGCCGTCTGTCTGGTGTGGGTCGTCGTCGACGCGTTCCGTACGACCTGGATCGACCTGCGGGGCCCCGCCCAGGGCTCCACCGAGGTCACGGGAGCGTTCCTGTTCCGGAACTGGGTGCTGCCCTTCGAGGCGCTCTCCGTGCTCCTGCTGGCCGCCCTCGTCGGTGCGATCGTCCTGTCCCGCAAGGAGCGGCGCTGATGCATCTCGCCTATCCCGCCGTGCTCGCGGTCCTCCTCTTCTGTGTCGGCCTGTACGGGGTGCTCGCGCGCCGTAACGCGATCCTCGTCCTGATGTCCGTCGAGCTGATGCTCAACGCCGTCAACCTCAACCTCGTCGCCTTCGACGTCTGGCTCCGCGACGCCCTGCACTCCGGCCAGGCGCTCACCCTCTTCGTCATCGCCATCGCCGCCGCGGAGATCGGCATCGGCCTGGCCATCGTACTGATGGTGTACCGCAACCGGGGCACTTCGGACATCGACCGGCTCCGCGACACCGCCGAGGGCCCCGACGGGACCACCCCGGCCCAGCAGGCTCCGACGCAGAAGACTGAGGCCACCGCGTGACCACCACGACCCTCGCCGTCCTCGTCCCCGTCCTGCCGTTCCTGGGCGCCGTCGCCGGGCTGCTGCTCGGCCGTACCGCCCCCGGGTTCGTCCGCCCCCTGGCCGTCCTGCCGACCCTGGCCGCCGCCGCGCTCGCGGTGGTCGTGGCCGTACATCAGGGTGGTGGCGCGGGCAGCGGCAAGGCGCCCCTGGAGGCCGCGACCCAGCTCACCCCCACCGGCTCGGTCCCCATCGACCTCGCCCTGTACATCGACGGCTTCGCGGCCCTGGTCGCCGTCCTCGTCGGCGTCGTCGCGTCGTGCGTGCAGATCTACTCGACGGGCTATCTGCGCGGTGACGCGCGCTACCCCTCGTACGCCGCTCTGGTCTCGCTCTTCACCTCCGCGATGCTGCTCGTCGTCTACTCGGGCGACCTGATGGTGCTGCTGGTCGGCTGGGAGATCATGGGCATCTGCTCGTACTTCCTCGTCGGCCACTACTGGGAGACGCCCGAGGCGCGCGCCGCCTCCCTCAAGGCGTTCCTGGTCACCAAGCTCGGCGACGTCCCCTTCCTGATCGGTCTGTTCGCGCTCGCCACCGACGCAGGCACGTTCCGCATCACCGGCATCCTGCGGACCGTCGCCGAGGGCGGTCTCGACCACCCCACCCTCGTCGCGCTGCTCCTGCTCGCCGGGGTGGCGGGCAAGTCCGCGCAGTTCCCCCTGCACACCTGGCTGCCCGACGCGATGGCGGGCCCCACGCCGGTCTCCGCGCTGATCCACGCCGCCACCATGGTCGCGGCCGGCATCTACTTCATCGCCCGGCTCCTCCCGGTCTTCGCCGCCTCGGAGGCGGCGCTGGTCGTCCTGGCCGTGATGGCCGCGGTCACCATGGTCGGCTCGGCGCTCGCCGCCCTCGCCCAGGACGACATCAAGCGGGTCCTCGCCTACTCGACCATCGGTCAGCTCGGCTACATGTCGGGCGCCCTGGCCGTGGGCGACCGGAGCGCGGCCGTCTTCCACCTCGTCTCGCACGGCGCCTTCAAGGCCCTCCTCTTCCTCGGCGCCGGTGTCGTCATCCACGCCGCCGGCACCAACTCGCTGGCCACCATGTCCCGGATGCGCGGCCTGCCCCGGCGCATCCCCGACGCGTACTGGACGATGACCGTCGCCCTGCTCGCGCTCGCCGCGATCCCTCCCTTCGCCGGTTTCTTCTCCAAGGAATCCGTCCTGGTCGCCGCCGAGCACGCCGCCCTCGACGAGTCCGCCGCCCCCGGCGCCGCGGGCTGGACGGTGCTGGCCGCCGGACTCCTCACCGCCCTCCTCACCGCCGCGTACGCCACCCGCCTCTGGCTGCTCGCCTTCCGCGGCCATGGTGCCGAGGCTCCCGACCACGGCAGGCAGCCTGTGTCCATGAGCGCGGTCCTGTGGGTGCTGGCCCTGCCCTCCCTCGGGTTCGGTCTGACCGTCGGTTATCTCGCCGAGTGGTTCGACGGCCACAGCCTCGCCCCGAACCTCACCACCTCCGTCCTGGGCACCGGCGCCGGGCTCGTCGGCGGACTGATCACCTACGGCTGCTGGCGCCACACCACAGCGCTCGCCGCCCGTACACCAATGGGCGCCGTCACCGCGCACCCCCACACCGAGCCCGCGCTCACCGAGGCGGAAGCCATCGAGACCCACACCGCCACCTACGGCTCGATCTCGGCGGCCGACGACCCGGCCGACCCCGGACGGCTGCTGCTGGGCCCGCTCCACCGCCACGCCGCCTCCGGCTTCCACCTCGACGCCGTCTACCACCACCTGTTCGTACGACCCGTCCTCGCCGCCGCCGAGCTGGTCCGCTTCCTCGACCGCGAGGTCGTCGACACCTACGTACGCGGTGCGGGCACGGGCACGCGGTGGCTGGGCGCCGCCGTGCGCCGCGCGCAGACCGGCAATGTGCAGACCTACCTCGGCGCCCTGCTGGCCGGGTCCGTCGTCCTGGCGATCGCCGCCGTACTCGTCGCCGCCGGAGCGTGAGCCGTGATCGATATCAGTGAGTCCGTGATGCAGTTCCTTCTCGCGTTGATCATCGTCGGACCGCTCGTCGGCGCCGTCGCGGCCCTGCTCCCGGCGCCGCCCGGGCTGCGGGGCACCAGCCCCGACCAGGCCGTCCTGCGCCACGGCGTGACCGTCACCGGCGCGGTCCTCATCGCCGCGATCGTCCTCGCGCTCGGCTTCGACCACGACCAGCCGTCGAAGATGCAGGCCACCACGGACATCAGCTGGATCGCGGCACTGGACGTGCGCATCCACCTCGGCGTCGACGGCATCTCACTCCCCCTTCTGGTCCTGACCGCGCTGCTGACCTTCCTCTGCGCGCTCTACAGCTACTTCAAGATGCCTCAGGGCCCCTCGCCCAAGGCATTCGTCGCCCTGCTGCTCGTGCTCGAATCCGGCACGCTGGCGACCTTCGCCGTCCTGGATCTGATCCTGTTCTTCCTGGCCTTCGAGATGGTGCTCATCCCGATGTACTTCCTCATCGCCCGCTGGGGCGGCTCGGAAGGCGTCACCGGCGGCCGGCAGGCCGCCGCCTGGAAGTTCATCCTCTACACACTGCTCGGATCCGTCGTCATGCTGCTCGGGCTGCTCCTGATCGGGCTCAGCGCGGGCACATTCGACATGATGGCACTCGCCACTGACAACGGGTCAGAACTCAGCACATCCGTGCAGGTCACGGCCGTTCTGGCGATCGGTCTCGGGCTCGCCGTGAAGACGCCGATGTGGCCCCTGCACAGCTGGCTCCCGGACGCCCACACCGCCGCGCCGACCGTCGGCTCCGTACTCCTCGCCGGCGTACTGCTCAAGATGGGTACGTACGGATTCGTCCGGATCGTCCTGCCGGTCGCCCCCGAGGGCATGCGGGTCTTCGCCCCCTACCTCGCCGCCCTCGCCGTCGTCGGCATCATCTACGGCTCCCTCGCCTGCCTCGCCCTGGCCAAGGAAGGCGCGGGCGGCGACCTCAAACGCCTGATCGCCTACTCCTCCGTCGGCCACATGGGCTTCGTCCTGCTCGGCATCGCCACGATGACGCCGACCGGCGTGAACGGCGCGCTCTTCGCCAACATCGCCCACGGCCTCGTCACCGGCCTGCTCTTCTTCCTGGTCGGCGCACTCAAGGACCGGTACGGCACCGCCGACCTCGACACCCTCGCCGGGGCGACCGGCGCCGCGCTGTACGGCCGCGCCCCCCGCCTCGGCGGACTGTTCGCCTTCGCCGCGGTCGCCTCCCTCGGGCTGCCGGGCCTCGCCGGGTTCTGGGGCGAGATGCTCGCCCTGTTCGGCGCGTTCGACCCGGCGGAGGGGCTGAGCCGCCCCGCCTTCCTCACCTTCATGGCCGTCGCCGGGTTCGGCACTCTGCTGACCGCCGCGTACCTGCTGATCGTCGTACGCCGCGTCTGCATGGGTGTGCCCTCCGGCGACCATGGCCACGGTCCGGGCACGCACGGAGCCCTGGGCACCGCGGACGGACCGGGCGGACCGGGCGGACGGGGCGCGCCGGGCGGACGGGGCGCGCCGGGCGGACCGGGCGCGCCGGGCTTCGCCGACGTACAGACCTACGAGATCGCCGCCTGGACCCCGCTCGTCGCGCTGACCGTGCTCGCCGGTCTCTGGCCCGCGGTCCTCCTCGGCCTCACCGACCCCGCCGTGCAGCAGCTCCTCGCAGGAGGCAAGTCGTGACCGTGGCCGCCGAGAGTGCCGGGGCCACCGGCCTCGTCCAGTCCGTCGACTGGCTCGCGATCGCGCCGCCCACCCTCGCGGCGGTGGTCGCCCTGATCATCCTGGTCGCCGACCTCTTCGTACCGGAGCACCGCAAGCCGCTCCTCGGCGGCCTCGCGATCGCCGGTCTCGCCGCCGCGCTCGGCACCCTCCTGCCGCTGCGCTCCGGTGACCGCGCCACGTTCTGCCTCACCACCGCCCCGGACGTGTGCAGCTACACCGCGGACCACTTCGCGCTCGTCATCCAGCTCCTGGTGCTCGGCGGGGCGCTGCTCACCGCGCTGCTCTCGTACCACGACACACGCCGGCTGCCCGCGGGCGAGTTCTGGTTCCTGCTGCTCGCCTCGGCGGCCGGTGCGGCCCTGCTGCCCGCCGCCCGCGACCTGGCCACCCTCGTCGTCGCGCTCGAAGTGGCCTCCCTGCCGGCCTTCGCGCTGGTCGGGCTCCGCCGCGGCGACCGGCTCTCCTCCGAGGCCGCGCTGAAGTTCTTCCTCTCCTCGGTCACCGCGACCGCCGTGATGCTGCTCGGCGTCAGCTTCGTGTACGCGGCCACCGGCACCCTGCACCTCACCGAGATCGCCACAAGGCTGGACGACGTCCCGGGACAACTCGGCACCCTCGCCGAGGCGGGCGTCGCCCTCACCCTCGTCGGCTTCGCCTTCAAGACGGCAGCGGCGCCTTTCCACTTCTGGGTGCCCGACACGTACGTGGGCGCGCCGCTGCCCATCGCCGCCTATCTGTCCGTCGTCGGCAAGGCCGTCGGGTTCTCCGGCCTCATCCTGGTGACGGTCGTCGCGTTCCCCTCGTACCACGCCGTCTGGGGGCCGGCCCTCGCCGTCCTCGCCGCGTTGACGATGACGGTCGGCAATGTGGCCGCGCTCCGGCAGTCCGCCACGCGCGCGTGGAGCGCCGTACGGCTGCTGGCCTGGTCGTCCGTGGCCCAGGCGGGCTACCTCCTGGTGCCGATCGCCGCCGCCGCGTACGGCGGGGACGGCGGAAGCGGCACGGACGGCGGCGCGGACCGGATCGGGTCCACCGTCGCGTACGCCCTGATGTACGCGGTCGTCAACCTCGGCGCGTTCGCCGTCGCCGCCCTCGTCGCCCGTACGAAGCCGCTGAACCGTCTCTCCGACTACCAGGGTCTCTACGCCCACCGGCCGCTCGCCGCGCTCGCGATGGGCTTCTTCCTGCTCTGTCTGGCCGGGCTGCCGCCGGGCATCATCGGCCTCTTCGCCAAGGTCACCGTCTTCTCCACGGCGGTCGACGCCGGACTCGGCTGGCTTGCGGTCGTCATGGCCCTCAACGTGGTCGTGGCGCTCTACTACTACCTTCAGTGGACCGCCGTTCTCTTCCGCTCCCCGGAGGGGCGGGCGGAAAGCGCCGACACCCACGGAGCGGTGACCGCCGACGGTGAGTCGGCGGCCCTGACCCCGGCGCCCGCCCTCACGGTGGCCATCGCCCTGACGGCCGTCGCCGGCATCGCCCTTTCGGGCGCACCGCAACTGGTGCTGCGTTTCGCCGGAGTCAGCCTCTTCTGAGGGCGGCGCCGCCACGCGGCCACACCGGCCCGAGGCCACGACCGCACCGGCCCGAGGCCACGACCGCACCGGCCCGAGGCCACGACCGCACCGGCCCCGAGGCCCGGGCCGGTGCGCGTGCCACGACCACCCGGACGGCGTACGCCCCCGTCCGGGCGCGTCAGGGAACCCCGACCGCCCGCCTGGCGTTGACCAGAACGGAAGGGTCCACTGGAGAGGTGGGCAGCACCAGGCAAAAGGGTTCCCCTGCCACATGACTTGGAGGGCGTACCGTGCACCGCCGGCACAACGGGCTCAGGACCGCCGTACTCCTCGGGGGACTGTCCGCACTCATCATCGCGATCGGCAGTTTCTTCGGCAGTACGGGTCTGATCGTCGCGCTTGTCGTGGCGGTCGGCACCAACGCGTACGCGTACTGGAACAGCGACAAGCTGGCTCTACGCGCGATGCGGGCCCGCCCCGTCAGTGAATTCGAGGCGCCGCAGCTCTACCGCATCGTCCGCGAGCTGTCGACGGCCGCACGCCAGCCCATGCCGCGCCTGTACATCTCGCCCACCCAGGCGCCCAACGCGTTCGCCACCGGCCGCAACCCGCGCAACGCCGCGGTCTGCTGCACCGACGGGATCCTGCAGATCCTGGACGAGCGGGAGCTGCGCGGTGTCCTCGGCCACGAGCTGAGCCATGTCTACAACCGCGACATCCTGATCTCGTCGGTCGCCGGAGCACTCGCGTCCGTCGTGATGTTCCTGGTGAACTTCGCCTGGCTCATCCCCGTGGGCCGCTCGGACGACGACGACGGTCCGGGCATCTTCGGCATGCTCCTGATCATGATCCTGGGGCCGCTCGCGGCCTCGGTCATCCAGCTCGCGGTGAGCCGTTCACGGGAGTACGAGGCCGACGCGTCCGGCGCCCAGCTCACCGGCGATCCGCTCGCTCTGGCAAGCGCGCTGCGTAAGCTGGAAAGCGGAACGAAACAGCTACCGCTGCCGGCCGAGCCGCGCATCGAGACAGCCAGCCACATGATGATCGCGAACCCCTTCCGCCCTGGCCAGGGATTCTCGAAACTGTTCTCCACGCACCCGCCGATGGCGGAACGCATCGCCCGACTAGAACAGATGGCAGGTCCTCGAGCATGAAGACAATCCTGAACATTATCTGGCTCGTACTGAGCGGATTCTGGCTCTTCCTCGGGTACATGCTGGCCGGCGTCCTGCTGTGCATCACGATCATCGGCATCCCCTTCGGAGTAGCAGCCTTCCGTATCGGCGTCTACGCCCTGTGGCCCTTCGGCTACACCGCGGTCGACCGCCACGACGCGGGCGCGCCCTCGTGCGTGGGCAACGTCCTGTGGCTGGTCCTCGCGGGGTGGTGGCTCGCCCTCGGCCACATCGTCACCGGCATCGCGCAGTGCGTCACGATCATCGGCATCCCCCTGGGCCTGGCCAACTTCAAGCTGATCCCGCTCTCCCTGATGCCGCTCGGCAAGGAGATCGTCTCGACGGACCAGCCCTTCGTCTCCCGCTGACGGAGCCACCACGGCCACCACGGCCACGAAGGCCATGACAGCCACCACGGCCGTCACGGCCACCACGGACGGGACAGCCACCACAGCCGCGATCCCGGGAGCCTTCGGGGCTCCCGGGATACGCGTGCGCGCCGGGCACAACCCCGGCGCTGTTACCGAACGCGGACGTATGCCCTGGTGAACGCGGGGTAGTTGATCATTCAGCATCAGGGGCCCGGCCGGCCGTGTCGTCTGCCGCAGGCCCCTGATCACCGCAACCACGCCCCGCCCCAGCGGCGTCATTGAGGGCGATACCGCAAGAAAGGCAGGTTCAGGGCATGGGTGTCATCAGCTGGATCATTCTCGGGCTACTGGCCGGCGCCGCCGCCAAGATTCTGCTCCCCGGACGCGACCCCGGCGGACTGATCGGCACGACCCTCATCGGGATCGCGGGGGCCTTCATCGGCGGCTGGATCTCGACGACCTGGCTCGACCGGCCGATCAGCAACGACTTCTACGACGGAGCCACCTGGATCGCCGCCATAGGCGGCGCGCTCGTCCTGCTGATCGTGTACCGGATCCTCTTCGGCCACTCACGCTCCCGCTGACCCCGCCGGCGCCGTCAGGCCCGTCTCGCGCAGGGTGATGTTGAGCCGGCCGCCGCGCATCCCCGTCCCGGGACCGGCCGTCCCCGGATACACCTTGGGCACGCCGTGGTACGCGAAGCGGGACTCTCCTCCGAAGACGAAGAGGTCACCGGAGGAGAGCCGCACATCCGTGTACGGGCGGCCCCGCCCCTCCGGATGGCCGAAGCGGAAGACGCAGCTGTCCCCGATGCTCAGGGAGACCACCGGCGCGGCGGACCTCTCGTCCTTGTCCTGGTGCATTCCCATCCGCGCGTCGCCGTCGTAGAAGTTGATCAGCGCCGTGTCCGGGGCGTACGCCGCGGCGGTCGCCCGATCGGCGCCCGCCGCCACGAGCGCCGCGCGCCCCAACTCCGCCAGCCACCCGGGGAACTCCGCGACGCGGGCGCCGTTCACATCGCCCGCGTTCCGCGTGTAGCGGTACGGCTGCCAGTGCCAGCCCACACACACCGTCTGTACGGACATCACCCCGCCGTTCGGCAGCACCGTGTGCCGGATCGGCACCGGCCCCCGCGCCCAGCCCCGGCAGACCTCCACCAGCTCCCGCTGACGCCCGGCCGGCAACCACCCCGGCACATGCACGGCCCCGGGCGCCACCACGGTGCGCCCCCGTCCCGCCGCGACCGGCTCCGGGAACAACGCGTCGGGGCCTCCCGCCGCGCCGCGTTCTCCCGCCGGGCCGGCGCTCATGACGTCAGCGCGCCCTCCAGCCGGAGGAGCCGCTCCTTGCGCTCCAGTCCGGCCGCGTACCCCCGCAGCGCCCCGTCCGCGCCGATCACGCGGTGACACGGCCGTACGACGAGCAGCGGGTTGCGCCCGATCGCCGTCCCCACGGCCCGCACCCCCGCGCCGGACGCGCCGACCCGCGCCGCGATCTGCCCGTACGTCACCGTCACGCCGTACGGGACGGCGTCCACCGCCGCCCAGACCCGGCGCTGGAACTCCGTGCCCCCGGCCGCGTACTCGATGCCGAACTCCGTCAGCGCGCCCTCGAAATACGCCCCGAGCCGCTCCGCGATCGCGGCGAACGCCCCCGGCGCCCGGACCCAGCCGTCCCGGACGACCGCCGCGCCCTTCTGGCCCGGCAGGGAGAGCGAGGCGAGCGCCACACCGCCCCGCGCCGTGGCGGACTCCGCGCCGGCCAGGAGGACTTCACCCAGCGGGCTGTCCACAGTGGCGTACAAGGTGGTCCTCAAGGTGACTGTCATCACTCGCTCCTCTCCGAGCGGTGCGTTCCACACCCGCCCGCCCGCGCTCAGTGACGAGTCTGCGTCCTCCGGAACCACGAAGCTGGCGGAATTCGGACACCGCACCCACCGCCCGGGCGCGGTCCCCGAACCGCCTTCCTCAGCGGTAGTTGACGAACTGGAGGGCGAAGTCGAAGTCCTGCCCCTTCAGCAGCGCGATCACGGTCTGGAGGTCGTCCCGGCTCTTCGAGCTGACCCGCAGCTCGTCGCCCTGCACCTGTGCCTTGATGCCCTTGGGGCCCTCGTCACGGATGATCTTCGCGACCTTCTTGGCGTTGTCCTGGGAGATGCCCTCCTCGATCGACGCGAAGATCTTGTACTCCTTGCCGGACAGCTGCGGCTCGCCCGCGTCCAGCGCCTTCAGCGAGATGCCACGCTTGATCAGCTTGGACTGGAAGACGTCGAGGATCGCGCTGACCCGCTCCTCCGAGTTGGCCTGCATCAGGATCTTCTCGCCGGACCAGCCGATCGAGGCCCCCACGTTCTTGAAGTCGTAGCGCTGGGAGATCTCCTTCGCGGCCTGGTTGAGGGCGTTGTCGATCTCCTGCCGCTCGACCTTCGAGACGATGTCGAAACTGGAGTCGGCCATGTCCTGTGGCTCCTTGTATCGGTCTGCCTGTATGGATGCTTGGGCCGTGCCGGACGCCCCGGACGCCGACGGCCGTTCGCCGTAAAGCCTAGTCACCCGGGACCGCTCCGAGCGCGGAACAATCCGGTGGCGGAGCACCCCCTGGCATCGGGTATCGTTTACGTCGTTGCCAAGGAGCACCGGCCCGAAAAGGCCGGCTCGGACGGCAATGACATCCCATGGCGGTGTGCCCGAGTGGCCAATGGGAGCGGACTGTAAATCCGCCGGCTTAGCCTTCCCAGGTTCGAATCCTGGCGCCGCCACGCGATCGAGATGGCCCCTTCCGCACGGAGACGTGCGGAAGGGGCCATTCGCATGAGGGCGGCCACCCCGAACGGACGGGGCGGCCGCCCGTTCGCCGCCGCCCCGCCCGTGGTCAGCCGCCGTTCGCCGCCGCGTTCACCGCGTCCGCCACCGGGACCGTCCCGCCGATCAGCTCCAGGGTCAGGCCCGCCGTGCCCGGCGTCTCCAGCAGCGCCGCCAGCACCGCCGCCACGTCGTCGCGCGGCACCGCGCCCCGCCCCGTCGACTCCGCCAGCGCGACCAGCCCCGTACCCGCGTCGTTCGTCAGCGCGCCCGGCCGCAGGATCGTCCAGTCAAGACCCGGCCTCGACCGTACGGAGACGTCCGCCGCGCCCTTGGCGCGCTGGTACGCGTCGAAGACCTCGTCGCCCGCGTGGTCGGGGTCCGCGCCCATCGACGAGACGACCAGGTGGCGGCGGACGCCCGCGCGCTCCGCCGCGTCCGCGAAGAGCACCGCCGCGCCGAGGTCCACCGTCTTCTTGCGGGCCGCGCCGCTGCCGCCGCCCGCGCCCGCCGCGAACACCGCCGCGTCCGCGCCGGCCAGCACCGCCGCCACCGCCTCGACCGAGGCCGACTCCAGGTCCAGTACGACCGGTTCGGCGCCCGCGTCCCGCAGCTCCGCCGCCTGAGCCGGGTCGCGGATGATGCCCGCCACCCCGTGTCCGCGCGCGGCGAGCAGACGCTCCAGCCGCAGCGCGATCTGGCCATGTCCTCCGGCAATCACGATTCGCATGGTCACGACCGTACGCCGGGACGCCGCGTCCCGCGCAGGGGTGCGGCCGACGGCCGGCCGCCGTGCCTCACGGGCCCGCGCCCGACCGTCCCTGGCGCGGCAGCTCCGGCAGCTCGGGCAGGGCCGCCGCGGCCGAGTCGCAGTACTCCCGTACCGCACTGGTCCGCGCCACCACCCGCCCCCGGTGGATCACGATCCTGCTGTACGCGAGCGACAGCGCCCCCTCGATCCGCTCCCCGCGCACCGCCAGCAGCTCCGCCGGGAAGCCCGCCTCCACCCGCACCTCCGGCAGCCCCATCGCGGCCCGCGCCACCCGGCTCACCGCGCCGTACGCGTCCGCCGCCCGTACCCCGCCCTGCGAGGCCAGCAGATACGCGGCCTCCAGCGGATCGCCGCGCCCCACCGGGTTCGACACGTCCCGCAGCGCCCCGCCGCCCGCCGCCAGCCGCACGCCCGCCGCCCGCAGCAGCTGTACGGCAGCCACCCCGCCCACCCCGCGCGCCCCGCCCGCGGGCTCCCTACCGGGCCGCTCCACGCCCCCGCAGCCGCCCTGCGGCAGGCAGACCACGGTCACCCCGGCCGCCGCCAGCTGGTCCGCCGCCCGCGCCGCCACCTCGGCGGGCAGCGCGGCCAGCCCCGCGCACGGCCCGAGCGTCACCCCGGCCTGCACCCCACCCGCCAGTGCCGCGAGCCGCGCGATCCTGGCCGGCTCCGTGCCCTGCGTGTGCAGATCGACGGGGCAGCCGTGCTCCGCCGCGATCTCCAGCACCGCCTCCACGTACCCGGCCGGATCGGGGTCGAGGTCCGGGCAGCCGCCCACCACCCCCGCGCCCATCTTCACCGCGTCGCGCAGCATGGCGAGCCCGTCGGCACCCGCGAGCCCGGTCAGCAGCCGGGGCACCGCGACGGCGGTCAGATCGGCGAGCCCGCGCAGCGAGCGGCGCGCCTGGAGCACCGCGGCGAGCCGGCCCAGCTCCTGCGCGTCCCCGATCCGTACGTGGGAACGCAGCGCGGTCGCCCCGTGCCCGAGCTGGAGGAGCGTGGCCTCGGTGGCCCGGCGCTGCACGTCTTCGGAGGTGTACGGGACGGGCCCCGAGGCGGCGAGGTCGGCGCTCAGCGCGGTGTCGCTGTGGGCGTGCGGCTCGGCCGGGGCGGGGAGCAGCAGATAGCCGCCGAGGTCCAGGCGCGCGGCGCCGGTGCCCGGCGGGAGGCTGCCCGCGGTGCCCACGGCCTCGATCCGGCCCGCGCCGATCCGTACGTCGACGGTCCGGCCGTCGGCGAGCCGGGCGCCGCAGAGCACGAGCGCGCTGGTGTCGGCCGTGGCCCCGTCGGGCGGCTGCGGCGGGCTGTCGGACATCGGGCTCCTGGGGGGAGGTGTTCCGCGCGGTGTGCAAGGTCACGGAGCGTGTGCCGAGCCTAGGGGCGCCCGGGCCGGGCTTCACGGAGGAGCGGAATAGTCGTACCGGCGAGCCCGTGGCAGGACGCCGGACCCGCGCAGGAACCGTGCCGGAGCGGGTCCGGAAGTGGCCTGTGACACAGGGCGTGACAGCTGGGGCGACGGGCCACGAAACGGATTTGGGCGATCGGCGGGCGACCGTGTAATGTCTTCATCGCTCGCCCCAATAGCTCAGTCGGTAGAGCGTCTCCATGGTAAGGAGAAGGTCTACGGTTCGATTCCGTATTGGGGCTCAGATGTTCGGTGATCCTCGCCTCCGGGCGAGGAGATCCAGCATCGAAGCGGTGTAGCTCAGTCGGTAGAGCAAGCGGCTCATAATCGCTGTGTCACCGGTTCAAGTCCGGTCACCGCTACACAAAAGTAGCCGATTGTGGGGTCGGTCCTTCGATCGGCTACTCTTTTATGCGTTCATCCTTTCATCCGTTGTCCGTCCAAGGAGCACTCACGTGGCTGCCACCGACGTCCGCCCGAAGATCACGCTGGCCTGCGTGGAGTGCAAGGAGCGGAACTACATCACCAAGAAGAACCGGCGTAACAACCCGGACCGTCTTGAGATGAAGAAGCACTGCCCGCGCTGCAACTCGCACACCGCGCACCGCGAAACGCGCTGAATCAGGCTCGCATGCGAGGCCGTCCCCGGTTGGGGACGGCCTCGCGTCGTTTGTTGTGGTCACTTACATCAGGGAGGGAGCGAGTCAGTGGCGCTCGATCAGTCCTTCGTGGGGCGGAGCTATCCGCCCACCGCGCCGTACGAGGTCGGCCGGGAGAAGATCCGTGAGTTCGCCGAGGCGGTGGGCGACACCAACCCGGCGTACACCGACCCGGAGGCCGCCAAGGCGCTGGGACACACCGATCTGATCGCGCCGCCGACCTTCGTGTTCGCGATCACCTTCAAGGCCGCGGGCGAGGTCATCGCCGATCCGCAGCTCGGTCTCGACTACAGCCGGGTGGTCCACGGCGACCAGAAGTTCACGTACTCCCGCCCCGTGCGCGCGGGGGACCGGCTGGCGGTCACCTCCACCATCGAGGCGATCAAGTCGCTCGCCGGGAACGACATCATCGACGTGCGCGGCGACGTGCACGACGAGGCCGGCGAGCATGTCGTGACCGCCTGGACCAAGCTGGTGGCACGCGCCGCCGAGGGGGCGTGAGACCGATGACCGCGAAGATCGGTTACGACGACGTCGAGGTCGGTACGGAGCTGCCGCCGCTGAGCGTGCCCGTCACCCGCGCGACGCTGGTGCGGTACGCGGGCGCCTCCGGGGACTTCAACCCGATCCACTGGAACGAGAAGTTCGCGAAGGAGGTCGGACTCCCCGACGTCATCGCCCACGGCATGTTCACCATGGCCGAGGCGATCCGCGTGGTGACCGACTGGACGGGCGACCCGGGAGCCGTCGTCGAGTACGGGGTCCGCTTCACCCGGCCCGTCGTCGTCCCCAACGACGACACGGGCGCGCTGGTCGAGGTCAGCGCGAAGGTCGCCGCGAAGCTGGAGGACGGCCGGGTCCGGGTGGATCTGACGGCGACGAGCGCGGGGCAGAAGGTGCTGGGCATGGCCCGCGCCGTCGTCCGCCTCGCCTGACGCACCACCGGGCCCTCCGGCCCCGCCGGTAAGGGGCGCCCGCAATTGGCGGGTGCCCCTTACGCATGCCCGCCCCGGGCCTCGGCTCGCGCCCGCTCGTGCCGGTTCACGCCCCCCCCGCTCGTGCCCGTTCACGGCCCGCCCCGGGCGACGGCCCGGTGCGGGCCACGGCCGTACTCTTGTCCCCGTGCACGAACTCCACGATGCCCCCCTCGCCCCCCTGACCACCTTCCGCCTCGGCGGCCCCGCCACCCGCCTCGTCACGGCGGTCACCGACGACGAGGTGATCGCCGCCGTGCGGGAGGCGGACGATGCGGGCACCCCGCTCCTCATCATCGGCGGCGGCAGCAATCTGGTCATCGGCGACCGGGGCTTCGAAGGCACCGCCCTGCGCATCGCGACCAAGGGCTTCACGCGCGACGGTACGGCGCTGGAGCTGGCCGCCGGTGAGGTGTGGACCGACGCCGTCGCCCGGACCGTCGAGGCGGGCCTCGCGGGCGTCGAGTGCCTCGCCGGCATTCCGGGTTCGGCCGGCGCCACCCCGATCCAGAACGTCGGCGCGTACGGCCAGGAGGTCTCCACGACCATCACGGAGGTCGTCGCGTACGACCGCGCCGCCCGCAAGACCGTGACACTCACCGGCGCCGAGTGCGGCTTCTCGTACCGCCACAGCCGCTTCAAGCAGCACCCCGGGCGCTGGGTCGTGCTGCGGGTCCGTTTCGGCCTGGAGGACGCGGGCGGGCTCTCCGCCCCCCTCAAGTACGCCGAGACGGCCCGTGTCCTCGGCGTCGAACCCGGCGACCGGGTCCCCGCCACCACCGCCCGGGACACCGTCCTCAAGCTGCGGGCCGGAAAGGGCATGGTGCTCGACCCGGAGGATCACGACACCTGGTCCGCGGGGTCCTTCTTCACCAACCCGATCCTCACCGACGCGCAGTACGCGGAGTTCGTGGCACGCGTCCGGGCCCGGCTCGGCGACGACGTGACACCCCCCGGCTTCCCGGAGGGGGAGGGGCGCACGAAGACCTCGGCGGCCTGGCTGATCGACCGCGCCGGCTTCACCAAGGGGTACGGCACGGGCCCGGCCCGTATCTCCACCAAGCACACCCTCGCCCTCACCAACCGGGGCGCCGCGCGCACGGAGGACCTGCTCGCCCTCGCGCGCGAGGTGGTCGCGGGGGTGTATGACGCCTTCGGGATCACCCTGGTCAACGAGCCGGTGACGGTGGGCGTCAGCCTCTGAGGCCCCTGAAACCGCGAAGCCTCTGCGGACCGGTCAGGCGGCCAGCCAGCCGTCGATCCCGGCCAGCAGTTTCTCCCGCACCGCGGGCGGCGCCGCGGACCCCCGTACCGACTGGCGGGCCAGCTCGGCCAGCTCCGCGTCGGTGAAGCTCTGGTGCAGCCGCGCCAGTTCGTACTGCGCCGCCAGCCGGGAACCGAAGAGCAGCGGGTCGTCCGCGCCGAGCGCCATGGGGACCCCGGCGTCGAAGAGCGCCCGCAGGGGGACGTCCTCGGGCTTCTCGTAGACGCCCAGCGCGACGTTCGAAGCGGGACAGACCTCGCAGGTCACGCCCCGCTCCGCGAGCTTGCGCAGCAGCCGGGGGTCCTCCGCGGCGCGGACGCCGTGCCCGATCCTGGAGGCCCGCAGATCGTCCAGGCAGTCCCGTACGGACGAGGGCCCCGTCAGCTCGCCGCCGTGCGGCGCGGCCAGCAGCCCGCCGTCCCTGGCGATCGCGAACGCCCGGTCGAAGTCCCTGGCCATGCCGCGCCGCTCGTCGTTGGAGAGCCCGAACCCGACGATGCCCCGGTCCGCGTACCGCACCGCGAGCCGGGCCAGCGTCCGTGCCTCCAGCGGGTGCTTCATCCGGTTCGCGGCGACCAGCACGCGCATCCCGAGCCCGGTCTCCCGCGACGCGGAGTCCACCGCGTCCAGGATGACCTCCAGCGCCGGGATCAGTCCGCCGAGGTGCGGGGCGTACGAGGTGGGGTCGACCTGGATCTCCAGCCAGCCGGAGCCGTCCCGCACGTCCTCCTCGGCGGCCTCGCGCACCAGCCGCTGGATGTCCTCGGGCGCCCGCAGGCAGGACCGGGCGATGTCGTACAGCCGCTGGAAGCGGAACCAGCCGCGTTCGTCGGTGGCGCGCAGTTTCGGGGGTTCGCCGCCGGTCAGCGCGTCGGGGAGATGGACGCCGTACTTGTCGGCGAGCTCCAGCAGCGTCGAGGGCCGCATCGAACCGGTGAAGTGCAGATGCAGATGAGCCTTGGGCAGCAGGCTGAGGTCCCTGGGGCGGGGGGTGGTGCTCTCCATCCATAGATTCTGCTGCACGGAAAGGGCACCGGCGGCCACTTTCCCCGATCGAGATCTTGTCCGAAGGCGGCTCCGAGTGCGGCTCCGGAACCGGGAACGGGTCCCCGGCCGGTGGCCGGGGACCCGTCGAGTCGCTGGTGGGAGCGGGTGGGGCGGGCGGGTGAGCCGTCAGGCCCTGGCCTCGGCCAGCAGCTTCTGGACACGCCCGATGCCCTCGGCGAGATCCTCGTCACCGAGCGCGTAGGAGAGCCGCAGATACCCGGGAGTGCCGAACGCCTCGCCCGGGACGACCGCGACCTCGACCTCGTCCAGGATCAGCGCGGCCAGCTCGACGGAGGACTGCGGGCGGGTGCCGCGGATCTCCTTGCCGAGCAGGGCCTTCACCGACGGGTAGACGTAGAACGCGCCCTCGGGCTCCGGGCAGACCACGCCGTCGATCTCGTTGAGCATCCGGACGATCGTCCGGCGGCGCCGGTCGAAGGCGGTCCGCATCTCGGCGACGGCCTCCAGGTCGCCGGAGACGGCGGCGAGGGCCGCGGCCTGCGCGACGTTGGAGACGTTGGACGTGGCATGCGACTGGAGGTTCGTCGCGGCCTTGACGACATCCTTGGGGCCGATCAGCCAGCCGACGCGCCAGCCGGTCATGGCGTACGTCTTGGCCACGCCGTTGACCACGACGCACTTGTCGCGCAGCTCGGGGACGACGGCAGGCAGCGAGGTGAAGACGGCGTCCCCGTAGACGAGGTGCTCGTAGATCTCGTCGGTCAGCACCCACAGGCCGTGCTCGACGGCCCAGCGGCCGATGGCCTCGGTGTCCGCGGCGCTGTAGACGGCGCCCGTCGGGTTGGACGGCGAGACGAAGAGCACGACCTTCGTACGCTCCGTGCGGGCGGCCTCCAACTGCTCGACGGAGACGCGGTAGCCCGTGGTCTCGTCGGCCACGACCTCTACCGGGACACCACCGGCCAGCCGGATCGACTCGGGGTAGGTCGTCCAGTACGGCGCGGGGACGATGACCTCGTCGCCCGGGTCCAGGATGGCGGCGAAGGCTTCGTAGATCGCCTGCTTGCCGCCGTTGGTCACGAGGACCTGGGACGCCTCGATCTCGTAACCGGAGTCACGCAGCGTCTTCGCGGCGATGGCGGCCTTCAGCTCGGGGAGCCCGCCCGCCGGCGTGTAGCGGTGGAACCGGGGGTTGTGGCACGCCTCGACCGCGGCGTCGACGATGTAGCCGGGGGTCGGGAAGTCGGGCTCGCCGGCGCCGAAGCCGATCACCGGACGCCCGGCGGCCTTCAGGGCCTTGGCCTTGGCGTCCACGGCGAGGGTCGCGGACTCGGAGATCGCGCCGATGCGGGTGGAGACCCGGCGCTCGGTGGGAGGGGTTGCAGCGCTCATGCGGCCCATGGTCCCAGACCGGATACCTCCACGACACATACGTTTCGCTCTGCGAACAACAAGAGGATGGCTCTGCGAACAACAAGAGGATGGCTCTGCGAACAACCAAGAGGATGGCTCCGCGAACCAGAAGGAGGATGGCTCCCAGTCAGAACGAGGACGGCTCCCCGAACCCATGGGGACGGCTCCCCGAACCCATGGGGACGGATCCCCGAGCCAACAGTGGACGGCACCCCGAACAGGTGGGGGAGGGCCGGGTCCCGGGGAAGCTGTTCGACGCACGGCTCATCACCACGTACACTCACTGGTCGTTGGCCTTCATCACCGAAGCCGCACCGGGCACTCCGTGCATCCGGTCGGATGCGGTAGGTTGAGGGAGAACGCAAAGGGTCGTAGCTCAATTGGTAGAGCACTGGTCTCCAAAACCAGCGGTTGGGGGTTCAAGTCCCTCCGGCCCTGCTACACACACCTTCGCCAGGATGTGTGCGCATGTACGTTCATTCATCGCCGTGCGGCTCCCCCGGGCGCGGCACGGTCACGACCCGGAATCAGGTGAGAGAGAGTGGCGGACGCCGTGGGCTCCATCGACAAGCCTGATGCCGACGATGAGTCCGCCGAGTCGAAGAAGCCCCGCAAGGGCGGAAAGCGCGGCAAGAAGGGTCCCCTGGGCCGTCTCGCGCTCTTCTACCGACAGATCGTCGCCGAGCTGCGCAAGGTCGTCTGGCCGACTCGTAGCCAGCTGACGACGTACACCACCGTGGTGATTGTCTTCGTGGTCGTCATGATCGGTCTGGTGACCGTGGTTGACTATGGCTTCCAGCAAGCAATCAAGTACGTCTTCGGCTGATCCCGCGAAGGGCGCCCGGTGCGGCGCCCCTTTCGCGTGTTCCAGCCATTGAGCCAGGAAGAAGCAGCCACCGTGTCTGACCCGAAACTGAACGACGCCAGCGAGTCGGTGGAGTCCCGGAAGGACCAGACCGACATCGTCGAGGCGGCGGACGCTGTCGAGGCGGACCAGGCCGAAGCAGCTGACATCGCCGCCGGCGAGCCGGCCGAGAAGGCCGCGCTGCACGTCGAGGACGAGAGCGAAGAATCCGCCGAGGACGCCGCGGACGCGGCCGCCGACGATGCCGATGCCGAGGACGAGACGGAAGCCGTGGCGGAAGCCCCGGCCGACCCGGTCGCCGCCCTGCGTGACGAACTCCGCGGGCTGCCCGGCGAGTGGTACGTGATCCACACCTACGCGGGCTACGAGAAGCGCGTGAAGGCGAACCTGGAGCAGCGCGCCGTCTCGCTCAACGTCGAGGAATTCATCTACCAGGCTGAAGTCCCCGAGGAAGAGATCGTCCAGATCAAGAACGGCGAGCGCAAGAACGTCCGCCAGAACAAGCTTCCCGGGTACGTCCTGGTCCGCATGGACCTGACCAACGAGTCCTGGGGCGTCGTCCGCAACACCCCCGGCGTCACCGGCTTCGTGGGCAACGCCTACGACCCGTACCCGCTGACCCTCGACGAGATCGTCAAGATGCTCGCCCCGGAGGCCGAGGAGAAGGCCGCCCGCGAGGCCGCCGAGGCGGAGGGTAAGCCCGTGCCGTCCCGCAAGGTCGAGGTCCAGGTGCTGGACTTCGAGGTCGGCGACTCCGTCACCGTCACCGACGGCCCCTTCGCCACGCTCCAGGCGACGATCAACGAGATCAACGCCGACTCGAAGAAGGTCAAGGGTCTGGTGGAGATCTTCGGCCGCGAGACCCCGGTCGAGCTGAGCTTCGACCAGATCCAGAAGAACTGACCCTTCTTCCGGAACACCTGCTTCCGACAGGTCAGACAGGATTCGTACCTGTCTGACCTGTCGGTTTTTGGCCGTACGGCTATACCCGTTATCGTTGTGCGGTATGCCTCCATCCGGATGACCGGACGGCGGGCTGAAAACTCTCAACTGGACCCGGAGAGAGCAATGCCTCCCAAGAAGAAGAAGGTCACGGGGCTCATCAAGCTCCAGATCAGTGCCGGCGCGGCCAACCCGGCTCCGCCGGTCGGCCCCGCGCTGGGCCAGCACGGCGTCAACATCATGGAGTTCTGCAAGGCCTACAACGCCGCGACCGAGTCGCAGCGTGGCATGGTCGTGCCGGTGGAGATCACGGTCTACGAGGACCGCTCCTTCACCTTCATCACCAAGACTCCGCCGGCCGCCAAGCTGATCCTCAAGGCCGCTGGTGTGGACAAGGGCTCCGGCGAGCCGCACGTCAAGAAGGTCGCGAAGCTCACCCGCGACCAGGTGCGCGAGATCGCCACGACCAAGATGCCCGACCTGAACGCCAACGACCTGGACGCCGCCGAGAAGATCATCGCCGGCACCGCCCGTTCCATGGGCGTCACGGTCGAGGGCTGACCCAGCCGGGCACATCCCAGTGGAAGGGCCGAGCGCGGCCCGCACCACGAACTCCACACCTGAAGAAACACCAGGAGAAGAAGTGAAGCGCAGCAAGGCTCTCCGCGGCGCGGACGCGAAGGTCGACCGGGAGCGTCTGTACGCCCCGCTCGAAGCCGTCCGTATCGCCAAGGACACCACCACCACCAAGTTCGACGGCACCGTCGAGGTGGCCATGCGGCTGGGCGTCGACCCGCGCAAGGCCGACCAGATGGTCCGTGGCACCGTGAACCTTCCGCACGGCACCGGCAAGACCGCCCGGGTCCTGGTCTTCGCGACCGGTGACCGCGCCGAGGCCGCGCGTGCCGCGGGCGCCGACATCGTCGGCGCCGACGAACTGATCGACGAGGTCTCGAAGGGCCGTCTGGACTTCGACGCCGTCGTCGCCACCCCGGACCTCATGGGCAAGGTCGGCCGCCTCGGCCGCGTCCTCGGCCCGCGTGGTCTGATGCCGAACCCGAAGACCGGCACGGTCACCCCCGATGTCACCAAGGCTGTGAACGACATCAAGGGCGGAAAGATCGAGTTCCGCGTCGACAAGCACTCGAACCTGCACTTCATCATCGGCAAGGTCTCCTTCGACGAGACGAAGCTGGTCGAGAACTACGCCGCGGCGCTGGAGGAGATCCTCCGTCTCAAGCCGTCCGCCGCCAAGGGCCGCTACATCAAGAAGGCCACCCTGGCCACCACGATGGGCCCCGGCATCCCGCTGGACGCCAACCGCACCCGTAACCTCCTCGTCGAGGAGGACCCGGCCGCCGTCTGATCCGACGGTGGCCACGGGCCGCACCGCACACGCGAAAGCCGGGCCCCGCACCTCTCCGGAGGTGCGGGGCCCGGCTTTCGGGGTACCAGGCTGTGTCAGACCTGTGCGCTACGGTTTAGGACAGTTGTACGACGAAACAGGGGTGGGGATCATGAACATGTCCGTATGGAGGCGTGGGGGCGTCTGCCTGACAGCGGTGGCCGTCATGGCCGGTGTCGCGGGGTGTCAGGGCGGCGACACGGAGAAGAAGAGCGCCCCGGCGGCCGAGAAGGCGCCGGCGAAGTCGAGCGCCACCGAGGTCCTCACGGCGGCCTACGAGAAGACCTCGGAGGCGAAGTCCGCCAAGGTCCGGATGACGATGTCGATGCCGGAGTCGGCGGGCATGGTCGAGGGCGACATGGAGATGTCCGGGGTCATGGGCTGGGACCCGACCGTGATGGACCTGACGGTGAAGGGCTCCGCGCTGAGCGCCGAGAACGCGGGTCTTGAGAACACCCGGATGGTCTGGGTCGACAACGTCCTGTACGTGGACGCGGGCGCCGAGGCGGCCAAGGAGATGGACGGCAAGCGCTGGATGAAGCTCGACATGGCCGCCGCGGCCGAGGCGTCGGGTGACAAGGCGCTGGAGAAGCAGATGACGAGCGGCCTGGAGAACATGAACCAGGACCCGGCGCAGCAGCTCGCCCTGCTGCTGGACTCGCCGCAGATCAAGCACGTCGGCTCCGAGAAGGTGGACGGGGCTCCGGCCGAGCACTACAAGGGCACGCTGACCCTCGAAGAGCTGATGAAGTCCGACGGCGCGTTCGGTGTGCTGGACGAGAAGGAACGCCAGGACATGATCGACTCGATGAAGAAGTCGGGCATGAAGGGGTACGACACCGAGGTCTGGGTCAACGAGGACGACTACCCGGTGCAGATGAACATCGGCATGAAGACCTCCGAGGGCCTGGTGAAGATGTCCGCGCACTACTCGGACTACGGGGCGAAGACGCAGGTCGAGGTGCCGCCGGCCGGTGAGACCTTCGACCTCGCCGAGATGATGGCGGGACTGGCGGACGAGGGCACCGCGGGCGCCACCGGCTGATTTGCCCGGCGCGCCGGTATTCACGTACTCTTCGCAGGAAGCCAAAGACCGCTGGTCGTTGCCGTGTGCTCGTAAGAGGGTGCGGTGGCCGAAGGATCCGCTAGCTGCGGACGACCCGCGCAGGTGACTGTGGAGAGCTCCCGGATCCCATTCGGTCGAGCTACGCCCCGTGCGCCTGCGCCGGGGCGTTTCGTTTTGCCCAGCCCCTTCTGAGCGGTCCTCATCACCCGGAAGGAGGCCGACGCTCATGGCAAGGCCCGACAAGGCTGCCGCGGTAGCCGAGCTGGCGGATCAGTTCCGCAGCTCGAACGCCGCCGTGCTGACCGAGTACCGGGGTCTCACCGTGGCGCAGCTCAAGGAGCTGCGCCGTTCTCTCGGTGAGAACGCCCAGTACGCCGTGGTGAAGAACACGCTGACCAAGATCGCGGCCAACGAGGCCGGGATCAACGCGCTGGACGACCTCTTCGCGGGTCCGACGGCGGTTGCCTTCGTCACCGGTGACCCGGTGGAGTCGGCGAAGGGTCTTCGTGACTTCGCCAAGGACAACCCGAATCTCGTCATCAAGGGCGGTGTCCTTGACGGCAAGGCGCTCAGCGCCGACGAGATCAAGAAGCTCGCGGACCTCGAGTCCCGTGAGGTTCTGCTTTCCAAGCTGGCCGGTGCCATGAAGGGCAAGCAGTCGCAGGCTGCCGCTCTCTTCCAGGCGCTTCCGTCGAAGTTCGTCCGCACCGCGGAAGCTCTTCGTGCCCAGAAGGAAGAGCAGGACGGTGCCGGTACGCCGGCCCCCGTCGAGGCCGACTCCGAGTAATCACGCTCGGTTCCGGGTGATCACACCCGGTCGGTCACAGCGGGCCGGTACGCCCGCGGAACTGTACATACGGCACCAGCCGAATTAGTGGAAGGACCGCCATCATGGCGAAGCTCACCCAGGACGAGCTGCTCGCGCAGTTCGAGGACATGACCCTCATCGAGCTCTCCGGCTTCGTGAAGGCCTTCGAGGAGAAGTTCGACGTCACGGCCGCCGCCCCGGTCGCCGCTGCCGCCGCCGGTGGCGCCGCTGCCGCCGCCGTGGAGGAAGAGGTCCAGGACGAGTTCGACGTCATCCTCACGGGTGCCGGCGACAAGAAGATCCAGGTCATCAAGGTCGTGCGCGAGCTCACCTCCCTGGGCCTCAAGGAGGCCAAGGACCTCGTGGACGGCGCCCCCAAGCCCGTCGTCGAGAAGGTCGCCAAGGAGGCCGCCGAGAAGGCTGCCGAGTCCCTCAAGGCCGCCGGCGCCTCCGTCGAGGTCAAGTGACCTCGTACGGGTCCGTCACCGGCCGCTGAGGGGCCCGCGAGGGCTTCCGGGCGCACGGGGACAGTCCCGGCGCCGCAGGGCACCACGTTCGTGGTGTCTCGCGGCGCGGCGTTGACATGAAGGGCGATCACCCAGTCGGGTGGTCGCCCTTCCGCGTTCCCGCAGGGGCTGCCTTGCTCTTCGCGCGGCGGCGGGTATCGTGATCATCGCCGTGCCACCGCCCGCCGAGTGACCTTCCGCATGGGGTGGGGGGCCTTGACGAACCGCACGGAGCGCGCAATTCTCAGGACGCGTCGTCACAATCGATCCGGTTCCGAGGCATGGATCGGTGACGAAGAGGGCAGTAATGGTGTGCGCCTACGGCGCGAGGCTTGCAGCGGTTGAGACAAGGGTGTTGAGAACAACGAGGGTGTCGGAAAACCGGCTCTGGACATCAGTGTGCCAAGTGGCTACACTGACCCTTTGCGCTGCCTGTTAGCTGCTCCCTGCCCGTCACCAGGGGCACCCCCTCGCATGAGCATCGGTGATTGAACAGCTCTGAACTGGGCTTTCTCTCTCGATGTCCGGCTTGGGACACCGGTACGCGCGTAGTGAGTCCGAGCCCTCGGAAGGACCCCCTCTTGGCCGCCTCGCGCAACGCCTCGACCACGAATACGAACAACGGCGCAAGCACTGCCCCGCTGCGCATCTCCTTTGCAAAGATCAAGGAGCCGCTTGAGGTTCCGAACCTCCTGGCGCTCCAGACCGAGAGCTTTGACTGGCTGCTCGGCAACCCCGCCTGGAAGGCTCGTGTCGAGGCGGCTGTCGAGAGTGGACAGGACGTCCCCAGGAAGTCCGGTCTGGAGGAGATCTTCGAGGAGATCTCCCCGATCGAGGACTTCTCCGGGTCGATGTCGCTGACCTTCCGCGACCACCGCTTCGAGCCCTCGAAGAATTCGATCGAGGAGTGCAAGGACCGCGACTTCACGTTCGCCGCCCCGCTCTTCGTGACCGCCGAGTTCACCAACAACGAGACCGGCGAGATCAAGTCCCAGACGGTCTTCATGGGCGACTTCCCGCTCATGACCAACAAGGGCACCTTCGTCATCAACGGCACCGAGCGTGTCGTGGTGTCGCAGCTCGTCCGCTCGCCGGGCGTGTACTTCGACTCCTCCATCGACAAGACGTCCGACAAGGACATCTTCTCCGCCAAGATCATCCCGTCCCGGGGTGCCTGGCTGGAGATGGAGATCGACAAGCGCGACATGGTCGGTGTCCGCATCGACCGCAAGCGCAAGCAGTCCGTG
This sequence comes from Streptomyces sp. NPDC088124, assembly GCF_040685895.1. Taxonomy (NCBI): domain Bacteria; kingdom Bacillati; phylum Actinomycetota; class Actinomycetes; order Kitasatosporales; family Streptomycetaceae; genus Streptomyces; species Streptomyces sp. NPDC088124. The sequence continues at coordinate 33,076 of NZ_JBFBJB010000003.1, forward strand.
ACCGTCCTCCTCAAGGCTCTCGGCTGGACGACCGAGCAGATCCTGGAGGAGTTCGGCGAGTACGAGTCCATGCGCGCCACCCTGGAGAAGGACCACACCCAGGGCCAGGACGACGCGCTGCTCGACATCTACCGCAAGCTGCGTCCGGGCGAGCCCCCGACGCGCGAGGCGGCCCAGACGCTGCTGGAGAACCTCTACTTCAACCCGAAGCGCTACGACCTCGCCAAGGTCGGCCGCTACAAGGTCAACAAGAAGCTCGGTGCGAACGAGCCGCTGGACGCCGGCGTGCTCACCACCGACGATGTCATCGCGACCATCAAGTACCTGGTCAAGCTGCACGCCGGCGAGACCGAGACGATGGGTGAGTCCGGTCGCTCGATCATGGTCGAGACCGACGACATCGACCACTTCGGCAACCGCCGCATCCGTAACGTCGGCGAGCTGATCCAGAACCAGGTCCGTACGGGTCTCGCCCGTATGGAGCGCGTCGTGCGCGAGCGCATGACCACCCAGGACGTCGAGGCGATCACGCCGCAGACCCTGATCAACATCCGGCCGGTCGTCGCCTCCATCAAGGAGTTCTTCGGCACCAGCCAGCTGTCCCAGTTCATGGACCAGAACAACCCGCTGTCGGGGCTGACGCACAAGCGTCGTCTCAACGCCCTCGGCCCGGGTGGTCTCTCCCGTGAGCGGGCCGGCTTCGAGGTCCGTGACGTGCACCCCTCGCACTACGGCCGCATGTGCCCGATCGAGACGCCGGAAGGCCCGAACATCGGTCTGATCGGCTCGCTGGCCTCGTACGGCCGGATCAACGCGTTCGGCTTCATCGAGACCCCGTACCGCAAGGTCGTCGGCGGTGTCGTCAGCGACGAGGTCGACTACCTGACGGCCGACGAGGAAGACCGCTTCGTCATCGCCCAGGCCAACGCGACGCTTTCCGAGGAGATGCGGTTCATCGAGCCGCGCGTCCTCGTCCGGCGCCGTGGCGGCGAGATCGACTACATCCCCGGCGACGACGTCGACTACATGGACGTCTCGCCGCGCCAGATGGTGTCGGTCGCGACCGCGATGATCCCCTTCCTGGAGCACGACGACGCCAACCGTGCCCTCATGGGCGCGAACATGATGCGTCAGGCCGTGCCCCTGATCACGTCCGAGGCGCCGCTCGTCGGCACCGGCATGGAGTACCGCTGCGCGGTCGACGCCGGTGACGTCGTCAAGGCGGAGAAGGCGGGTGTGGTCCAGGAGGTCTCCGCGGACTACATCACCGTCACCAACGACGACGGCACGTACACCACGTACCGCATCGCCAAGTTCTCCCGCTCGAACCAGGGCACCTCGGTCAACCAGAAGGTCGTCGTCAACGAGGGCGACCGGGTCGTCGAGAGCCAGGTCCTCGCCGACGGGCCCGCCACCCAGCAGGGTGAGATGGCGCTCGGCAAGAACCTCCTCGTGGCGTTCATGCCGTGGGAGGGCCACAACTACGAAGACGCGATCATCCTCAGCCAGCGGCTGGTCCAGGACGACGTCCTCTCCTCGATCCACATCGAGGAGCACGAGGTCGACGCCCGGGACACCAAGCTCGGCCCCGAGGAGATCACCCGGGACATCCCGAACGTCTCCGAGGAGGTCCTCGCGGACCTCGACGAGCGCGGCATCATCCGTATCGGTGCCGAGGTCGTCGCCGGGGACATCCTGGTCGGCAAGGTCACGCCCAAGGGTGAGACCGAGCTGACCCCGGAGGAGCGCCTGCTCCGCGCGATCTTCGGCGAGAAGGCCCGTGAGGTCCGCGACACCTCGCTGAAGGTGCCGCACGGCGAGGTCGGCAAGGTCATCGGCGTCCGCGTCTTCGACCGCGAGGAGGGCGACGAGCTGCCGCCCGGCGTCAACCAGCTCGTCCGCGTCTACGTCGCCCAGAAGCGCAAGATCACGGACGGCGACAAGCTCGCCGGCCGTCACGGCAACAAGGGCGTCATCTCGAAGATCCTGCCGATCGAGGACATGCCGTTCCTGGAGGACGGCACCCCGGTCGACATCATCCTCAACCCGCTGGGTGTCCCGTCCCGAATGAACCCGGGACAGGTCCTGGAGATCCACCTCGGCTGGCTCGCCAGCCAGGGATGGAAGGTCGAGGGCAACGAGGAGTGGATGGAGCGGCTGAAGTCCATCGGCGCCGACGACGTCGCGCCCGGCACCAATGTCGCCACCCCGGTCTTCGACGGCGCCCGCGAGGACGAGATCTCGGGCCTCTTCGAGTCGACCATCCCGAACCGCGACGGCGAGCGGATGGTCAAGGGCTCCGGTAAGGCCCGGATGTTCGACGGCCGCTCCGGTGAGCCGTTCCCCGACCCGATCTCGATCGGGTACATGTACATCCTCAAGCTCCACCACCTGGTCGACGACAAGCTGCACGCCCGCTCGACCGGCCCGTACTCGATGATCACCCAGCAGCCGCTGGGTGGTAAGGCTCAGTTCGGTGGTCAGCGCTTCGGTGAGATGGAGGTGTGGGCGCTGGAGGCTTACGGCGCCGCGTACGCCCTCCAGGAGCTGCTGACGATCAAGTCCGACGACGTGACCGGCCGCGTGAAGGTCTACGAGGCCATCGTCAAGGGCGAGAACATCCCCGAGCCCGGCATTCCCGAGTCCTTCAAGGTGCTCATCAAGGAAATGCAGTCGCTCTGCCTCAACGTGGAGGTGCTGTCCTCGGACGGCATGTCCATCGAGATGCGAGACACGGACGAGGACGTCTTCCGCGCGGCGGAGGAGCTCGGTATCGACCTGTCCCGGCGCGAGCCGAGCAGCGTCGAAGAGGTCTGACGGGTTCGCCGGCCGGATCCCGTATCCGGCCGGCTCTCCCCGGACCCGTTCAGACCATTGCTGAAGTGCCCCATCTACTCGCTCACGCGAGGGGCTCGAACCCCCGAAAGAGGGATTGACGACAAGTGCTCGACGTCAACTTCTTCGACGAGCTGCGGATCGGCCTTGCCACCGCGGACGACATCCGGACCTGGTCGCACGGCGAAGTGAAGAAGCCGGAGACCATCAACTACCGCACGCTCAAGCCCGAAAAGGACGGACTCTTCTGCGAGAAGATCTTCGGTCCGACCCGGGACTGGGAGTGCTACTGCGGCAAGTACAAGCGTGTCCGCTTCAAGGGCATCATCTGTGAGCGCTGTGGCGTGGAAGTCACGCGCGCCAAGGTGCGCCGTGAGCGGATGGGCCACATTGAGCTGGCCGCGCCCGTCACCCACATCTGGTACTTCAAGGGCGTGCCCTCGCGCCTCGGGTACCTGCTGGACCTCGCGCCGAAGGACCTGGAGAAGGTCATCTACTTCGCCGCGTACATGATCACGTTCGTGGACGAGGAGCGCCGTACGCGCGATCTGCCGTCGCTGGAGGCGCATGTCTCCGTCGAGCGCCAGCAGACCGAGAACCGCCGCGACTCCGACCTCGAAGCCCGCGCCAAGAAGCTTGAGACCGACCTGGCCGAGCTGGAGGCCGAGGGCGCCAAGGCCGATGTGCGCCGCAAGGTGCGCGAAGGCGCCGAGCGTGAGATGAAGCAGCTCCGGGACCGCGCGCAGCGCGAGATCGACCGTCTCGACGAGGTGTGGAACCGCTTCAAGAACCTCAAGGTCCAGGACCTGGAGGGCGACGAGCTGCTCTACCGCGAGCTGCGCGACCGCTTCGGCACCTACTTCGACGGCTCGATGGGCGCCGCCGCGCTGCAGAAGCGCCTGGAGTCCTTCGACCTGGACGAGGAGGCCGAGCGCCTCCGCGAGATCATCCGTACCGGCAAGGGACAGAAGAAGACCCGTGCGCTCAAGCGCCTCAAGGTCGTCTCCGCGTTCCTGCAGACCAGCAACAGCCCCAAGGGCATGGTGCTGGACTGCGTGCCGGTGATCCCGCCGGACCTGCGTCCGATGGTGCAGCTCGACGGTGGCCGCTTCGCGACCTCCGACCTGAACGACCTGTACCGCCGTGTGATCAACCGGAACAACCGCCTCAAGCGTCTCCTCGACCTCGGTGCCCCCGAGATCATCGTGAACAACGAGAAGCGGATGCTCCAGGAGGCCGTCGACGCGCTGTTCGACAACGGCCGTCGCGGCCGTCCGGTCACCGGTCCGGGCAACCGCCCGCTGAAGTCCCTGAGCGACATGCTCAAGGGCAAGCAGGGCCGTTTCCGTCAGAACCTGCTCGGCAAGCGAGTCGACTACTCGGCCCGTTCCGTGATCGTCGTCGGCCCGCAGCTCAAGCTGCACCAGTGCGGTCTGCCGAAGGCCATGGCGCTGGAGCTCTTCAAGCCGTTCGTGATGAAGCGCCTGGTGGACCTGAACCACGCGCAGAACATCAAGTCGGCGAAGCGCATGGTCGAGCGCGGCCGTACGGTCGTGTACGACGTGCTCGAAGAGGTCATCGCCGAGCACCCGGTGCTGCTGAACCGTGCGCCCACCCTGCACCGTCTGGGCATCCAGGCGTTCGAGCCGCAGCTCGTCGAGGGCAAGGCCATCCAGATCCACCCGCTCGTCTGCACCGCGTTCAACGCGGACTTCGACGGTGACCAGATGGCCGTCCACCTGCCGCTCTCCGCGGAGGCGCAGGCCGAGGCCCGCATCCTGATGCTGTCCTCGAACAACATCCTCAAGCCGGCCGACGGCCGTCCGGTCACCATGCCCACCCAGGACATGGTGCTCGGCCTCTTCTTCCTCACCACCGACGAGGAAGAGCGCACCGTCAAGGGCGAGGGCCGCTCCTTCGGCTCCACCGCCGAGGCCACCATGGCGTTCGACAACCGGGAGCTGTCGCTCCAGGCCAAGGTCGACATCCGCTTCCCGGTGGGCACCATCCCGCCGCGCGGCTGGACCCCGCCGGTCTCCGAGGAGGCCGACACCGACGGCACCGCGGTGCCGTGGCAGCAGGGCGACCCGTTCCGGCTGCGGACGACCCTGGGCCGCGCGCTCTTCAACGAGCTGCTGCCCGAGGACTACCCGTTCGTCGACTACTCGGTCGGCAAGAAGCAGCTCTCCGAGATCGTCAACGACCTCGCCGAGCGCTACCCCAAGGTCATCGTGGCGGCGACGCTCGACAACCTGAAGGCGGCCGGCTTCTTCTGGGCGACCCGCTCCGGCGTCACCGTCGCCATCTCCGACGTCGTCGTGCCCGAGGCGAAGAAGGCGATCGTCCAGGGTTACGAGGCGCAGGACGAGAAGGTCCAGAAGCAGTACGAGCGCGGTCTGATCACCAAGGACGAGCGCACCCAGGAGCTCATCGCGATCTGGACCAAGGCGACCAACGAGGTCGCCGAGGCGATGAACGCGAACTTCCCGAAGACCAACCCCATCTTCATGATGGTCAACTCGGGTGCTCGTGGAAACATGATGCAGATGCGTCAGATCGCCGGTATGCGTGGTCTGGTGTCCAACGCCAAGAACGAGACGATCCCGCGTCCCATCAAGGCGTCCTTCCGTGAAGGCCTGTCCGTGCTGGAGTACTTCATCTCCACGCACGGTGCCCGTAAGGGTCTGGCCGACACCGCCCTGCGTACCGCCGACTCGGGTTACCTGACCCGTCGTCTGGTGGACGTCTCGCAGGACGTCATCATCCGCGAGGAGGACTGCGGCACCGACCGCGGCCTGAAGCTGCGGATCGCCGAGCGCGGCGCCGACGGTGTGCTGCGCAAGGCGGAGGACGTCGAGACGTCCGTGTACGCGCGGATGCTCGCCGAGGACGTCGTCGTCGACGGCAAGGTCATCGCGCCGGCCAACGTCGACCTGGGCGATGTCCTGATCGACGCCGTCGTGGCCGCCGGGGTCGAGGAGGTCAAGACCCGCTCGGTCCTGACCTGCGAGTCCGCGGTCGGCACCTGTGCCTTCTGCTACGGCCGCTCGCTGGCCACCGGCAAGCTGGTCGACATCGGTGAGGCGGTCGGCATCATCGCCGCCCAGTCCATCGGTGAGCCCGGTACCCAGCTCACGATGCGTACCTTCCACACCGGTGGTGTGGCCGGTGACGACATCACGCAGGGTCTGCCCCGAGTCGTCGAGCTCTTCGAGGCCCGTACGCCCAAGGGTGTCGCCCCGATCTCGGAGGCGGCCGGCCGCGTCCGTATCGAGGAGACCGAGAAGACCAAGAAGATCGTCGTCACCCCGGACGACGGCAGCGACGAGACGCCGTTCCCGATCTCGAAGCGTGCCCGTCTGCTCGTGGGCGAGGGCGACCACGTCCAGGTGGGCCAGAAGCTCACCGTCGGCGCCACCAACCCGCACGACGTGCTGCGGATCCTCGGTCAGCGCGCGGTCCAGGTCCACCTGGTCGGCGAGGTCCAGAAGGTCTACAACTCGCAGGGTGTGTCGATCCACGACAAGCACATCGAGATCATCATCCGGCAGATGCTGCGCCGTGTGACGATCATCGAGTCGGGTGACGCGGAGCTGCTGCCCGGCGAGCTGGTGGAGCGGTCGAGGTTCGAGACCGAGAACCGCCGTGTGGTCACGGAAGGCGGCCACCCGGCCTCCGGCCGTCCGCAGCTCATGGGTATCACCAAGGCGTCGCTGGCCACCGAGTCGTGGCTGTCGGCGGCGTCCTTCCAGGAGACGACCAGGGTCCTGACCGACGCGGCGATCAACGCCAAGTCGGACTCCCTGATCGGCCTCAAGGAGAACGTCATCATCGGTAAGCTCATCCCGGCCGGTACGGGTCTCTCCCGCTACCGCAACATCCGGGTCGAGCCGACCGAGGAGGCCAAGGCCGCGATGTACTCGGCCGTCGGCTACGACGACATCGACTACTCGCCGTTCGGCACGGGCTCCGGCCAGGCCGTTCCGCTGGAGGACTACGACTACGGTCCGTACAACCAGTAAGGCGTGAGCGAGACGGAGGGCGGTCATCCCGTACGGGGTGGCCGCCCTCCGGCGTGTACGGGGGTACCGGGCCGTACGGGGATTACCGTACGGCCAGTTCCCAGGCGGCGACGGCGAGTCCGCAGGTGGCCGTCAGCGCGGCGATGTTCGCCAGCGGCCAGCGGGAGCGCTCCAGGGAGTCCAGCCGGGCCTCGTGGTCGGCGAGCTGCCGGTCGGTCTGGTCGCTGCGCTGGACGAGCAGCGCGAGCGAGCCGTCGGTCCGGGCGAACCCCGCCTCCAGCGTGCCGCGCAGCCGCTCCAGTTCGACGGCGACGGCGACCGGGTTGTTCGGTTCGGTGTCGGTCATGGGCGCCCTCCTTCAGGTGGTGTACGGGACCTTCAGCGCGGTCCACGAGGTGGGGCCGGGGGTGCCGTCGGCATCGGCACCGCGGAAGCCGAGCTTGCGCTGCCAGGCCGCGTACGAGCGGCGGTCGGCCTCGGTCCACCGCGGGCCCGGACCGACCGCGTAGGCGGAACAGCCCTCGGCGACGAGCCGCCGCCCCATCGCCGTGATCACGGGGGAGCTGCGGCGGTCGGTGAAGAACGCGGCGCCGGGGAACGGCTGGTGGCGGGGGGTGGCGGGGGGCGTGGGCGCCGGTGGCGCGGGTGTCGCGCCGAGCCGGGCGGCGATCCGGGTGCGCAGGCCGGGCAGGGTGAATCCGCGCGGGTCGATCTTCTGGTCGGACCACTCGGTATGCCCGATCACGCTCCGCGCGCTCCAGCCGTGGGCGCGGCAGATCGCGGCCGAGACCCGCTCGATCGCGGCGAGCTGGGCCGCGGGCCAGGGGTCCTTGCCGTCGCCCAGGTTGACGCATTCGAAGCCGTAGAAGCGGGCGTTGCCGTCGGCGGCGCCGGCGCTCCCCTCGTGGTGGCGGGGCGCGGGCGGGCGTTCGCCGTAGTCCTCCGCGATCACCCGCCGCAGTACGGCCGGATCGCCGCCGCCCGCGTGGTTGGCGCGGCCGTTGCCGACCAGGTGGACGGTGCCGTCCTTGGCGATGACGCCGTGGCAGAGCGGCCCCGGCAGGGTGGCGTAGCCGTGATAGCAGAGGGAGACGGAGCCGGCGGTGCCGCTGGTGACGGTGTGGTGGATCATCACGCCGTTCAGCGGTCCCCAGGCTCCTTTGTGGTTGCGGTGGTGGGTGCGCCAGCCGGGGTGTTCGACGACGGTGACGCCCTCGGCGCGCAGGGCGGTGACCATCTGGTCGGCGGTGAGCGGGGTGGCCATGGGGGATTCCTTTCGGACGGTGTACGGCCCCCGGCCCGGACGCGCGTGCCCCGTACCGGAAGGGGCCGGTACGGGGCACGCGCGGGGCGGTCGGGGCGGGACGGGGGTCAGGAGAGGGCGGCCCAGATGGCGTTGGAGTCGGCGATCACGGTCGACGGGGTGAAGGAGGCCGGCAGCGAGGTCTGGCCGGTGACGTTCATCCGTCCGTGGCGGACGAAGGACCCCGGCATCCGGGCGCTCCCGCCGGGGGTCTGACCCATGCTGGAGCCCCGCATGAAGGCGGGGCCGCTGTTGCTGGGGTTCGGCCCGTTGACCAGGAGGGCCACCCAGTAGTTCCCGGCGGCGGCGTTGTACGCGCCGGTCAGCGGTATGACGACGGTCTGCCCCTCGGTGGCCTTGATCGGTGTGGTCAGGGGAGCGGTCAGGCCGACGCGGGTCCCGGCCGCCGTGTACAGCCCGGCGAACGAGCTGGCGCTGAGGCCGGTCCCCGCGTAACCGGGCACGTAGAAGACCACGTTCCGTACGGTGGTGGCCGCGTGCAGCGGGATCCCGATCAGGTACACCCAGCCGTTGATGCAGTACTGCACGGTGCTGCCGGAGGCCGCCGCCGGGTCGAACGCCCAGCCGGCGAAGCCCATCGCGGCCGGGGACCAGGTGCCCGCCCCGGCGACCGTGTCCAGGTATCCGCGCCGGACCAGATGGTCGGCGCTGGAGGGACCGGCGGTGGTGGCGGGCGGGACCGCGAAGGTCTTGGTGCCCTGCACCGTCTGGTTCCCGTCCAGCAGCACCGCGCCGCCGGCCGGGACGGCGCCCACGTCGCCGGCGGTGAGCGCGACCGCGCCCGTCCGTTCGTTGACGGAGGTGACCGGCGCGCCGTCCAGCGGCAGATAGCGCAGGTCGGCGGCGGGTGTGTCCAGGGCGCCGACATCGGCGGCGGTCAGGACGACCGCGCCCGTTCTGCCGTTGACGGAGGCGACCGCTCCGCCGGAGGCCGCGGGCAACTGGCCGGGCGGCACCAGCCCGTCCGCGCCCAGGGTGGCCACGCCGCCGCGGGCGCCGGCCGCGGTGGCCGGTACGGCGGCCACGTCGGCGGCGGTGAGAACGATGTCGGCCTCGCCGCGCCCGTTGACGGAACGTACGGCTCCGGGTTGCCCGGCGGGCCCCGCGGGTCCCGGTTCCCCGGCGGGCCCGGCCGGTCCCGGTACCGCCACGTAGTCCGGGGTGGCCGGGTCCGCCGGGGCGAGATCGGCGAGGTCGACGCGCTCCTGGCCGGCGGCGAGCACGATCCGGTACGTGCGGGGCCGGGACAGGCCGCGCAGCTTCTCGGTGACGGTGTACGTCCACCCTTCGGGGTTCCAGCCGGGGCCGTCGGTGGCGGGCAGCACGACCCGGATCGCGCCCTCGTCGTCCAGCGTGGCCCGCGTCGGCCCGCCGAGGAAGAGATCGGCCTCGGCGTGGGTGAGGAGGACCGGCGGCCGGAACTCGACCTGGCCGGTCATGGGGTGGCCGTCCGGCGTCAGATAGCGCGCGGTGACGGCCACCGTGGGAATGGATTCGGGCAGCACTCGGGTGCCTCCTTGCGAAGAGGAGTGATGGAGGGGCGGGCGTGCGGCCGTACGGTCAGGACTGCACGCCGTACAGGGCGAGGGGCCGGCAGCGCACGGTGCCGCCCGCCGCCAGGACCCGCGCCTGCACCTCGAAGGTGACGGCAGCGTCGTACGCCGCGTTCAGGACGGCCGTGAACTCCAGGCCGCGCGCGTCGCCCACCGGGCCCACCGGCACGCCGTCGGCGAGCAGCCGCAGCTCGGCGTCCCCGGCGCTCTCGGCCGCGATCCGGCAGTACAGCCGCGCGTGCTGGGCGATGCCCGTGCCCCGGTACAGCGTCGTCCAGCCGGTCGCGCCGGTGGACTCCCACCGGTCGGCGGCGACCGGCTGCGGCAGCGGGTAGGGCACGTAGGGCCGGGCCAGCCCGTGTCCCACGGCGTCGTCCGCGACGACCACATTGCCCTTGCGGTCGAGGATCTGGACCGGCTGGACGGGCAGCGTGTCGGGGGTGCCGGTCCAGACGGTCAGGGCGAGGGAGCCGTCGTCCCTCCGTACCATCAGGCCCTGCTGCGGGGACTCCTCGGCGCGGTCGGGCTGGACCCGGCCCAGATAGAGCAGGTCGTCGCCCTGGCCGGTGCGCACCCGCAGTCTGCCGCCGTCGCCGATGACGACATCGCCGCCCATGATCTGGTTCATCGCCGGGCGGGTGTTGGCGCTGCCCATCAGGTCGCGTACCTGCCGCTCCAGAGTGCGGATCCGGTCCAGCAGGTCGATGGGGATGATCGCCACGGTGTCACACCCCTTCCAGGTAGAGCGTGGCCGTCTCGGGCTTCGCCCGCTGCGGCGGATTGACGGCGAGCCCGACGACCCGGAACCGGGTGTCCGAGCCGCCGGGGTGCCACAGGTCGTGGACGCGCAGCCGGATCAGGGCGCCCATCAGCGCGGGTGTGATCCGGCCGTCCATCCACACCGTCAGCTCCGGGATCGTCTCCGGGCGGCGGTGCCGGGAGAGTTCGGCGCGGGCGAGGGAGCCGAGCGCGGCCGCGTCGTTCACCGACGTGTGGTCCGAGGTCTGCTCCAGCCGGGGCCAGCCGCCCGCGATGTCCTCGTCGCTGACCACGCGCACGGTCAGCGGCTCGGATTCCTGCGACTGGTCGCTGTTGCCCGATTCACCGCGCGCCACCCACACATTGGCCTGCACGGTCGAGTCCGACGGCAGGCTGTAGGTGTGCACCGGACCCGGATGATCGAGCACGATCTCCGTACGACCGGTGGTGATCACCGGATGGCCGAGCTGAAGGTGTTTGACGCGCCTTCCTTCCGCGTCCCGGTAGCAGTGGATCCGCCACTCGAATCCGTCGTCGAACTGGCAGAGCTTGTCGAGCAGTTCCCTGACCCGGGCCAGCCCGCTGTAGGCGTACGCGAAGTCCCTCCGCACCCCGGACGCCTCGGTCCCGTAGCGGATCCCGATGTCGCCGCCGGGCTGCTCCTGTACGTGGTCGATCAGCAGCCGGACGATGTCGAACTGCTCGGTGCCCGCCCCGACCAGATCGCCGGAGAGGATCCGGTGGTCGAGGTACGAGTCGAAGGTGCCGGCCTGGAACTGGACGGTCAGCCGGCCCTGTTCGTCCATCTGCGGGGTGCTGGTCCACAGCACCCCGCCCCACCAGATGTCCCCGTTGCGCTCCAGCCAGACCGCCGTGCGGCCGGGCACCAGCGCGGCCCGCGTCCGTGCGGCGAGGGCGGCGTCGGGCAGCGGGATCGTCGCGGAGAGGGAGCCGGCCTTCCCGATGAAGTCGTCGAACTTCGCGTCGGTGAGCGGGAGTACGTCGAGCACCTGGTCGGTGCGCAGATCGCAGAACAGGGCGCGGTACACGGCGGTGCCGGGGGTCCTGAGCGCCCCCGAGTCCATCGTCACCGGCGTCACAGGGCGCCCTCCGCCGCCTCGTAGGTGAAGCTGCCGGAGATCCGCATGCCGGCGGCCCAGGGCCACGGGGTGATCGCGTCCACGATGCCGCCGTACGGCAACGGCACGGTGCCGGACGAACCGGAGGCGAGCTCCAGCTCCATGGTCCTGGGGTTGGTGATCCGGACCCGGCACGCGTACCGCTCCTTGTTGGTCGCCCCCAGGAGTCCGGCGAAGCCCACGGCCTGCGCGAGGTCGGCGGCGGCCACCGGCAGGGTGAAGCGCCAGTTGTCGCCGGAGTCGCCGCCGCCGAACCGGGTGGTCGAGCCGAAGACGATGTCGAACGAGCCGTGCACCACGGTCCCCGTCTGGACGTAACGGCACGTGAGCGCGGTGTTGCCGAAGGACGGTGTCGCCACGCCGGTGGACGTCGTCCAGACCGGGGTCCAGTTCCGCCACCGCGGCAGCGGCGGGTACGGCTGCCAGGCGGCGCCGTCCCAGCGCTGGAGGCCGCCGGCACCGGTGTCCCGGTACTGGCCCGGGTAGGCGCCGGGAATGTCGCGGGCCCACTCCTCGGGCAGGATGCCGCCGACCGCGACGGTGGTACGGCGCAGATCGGAGACGGCGGAGGTCCAGTCGATCCCGCCGCTGCCCGCCGAGGCGCCCGCCGGGACCCGGACGGTGGCCAGCGGCAGGGCGGCGGCCGGGAGTGCCGGGGCGCTCGGGTTGGGGTCCGGGGCGCCCTGGACGATCTCCAGCGCGGCCTCCGTACGCTCGCCGCCGTCCTGGGTCCCGTCGTACACGCGCAGCACCACGAGGTCGATCCGGGGGTTGGCCGGGTCGCCGTCGGCGAGGAGGAGCGGGGTGTACTCGGTGACGGCGACGGGGTAGGAGCCGGCCGTCTCGCTGCTGTGGACGACGGCGCGGCCCGAGGCGACGGTGGCGGTCATCCCGGCCGACTCGCCGTACACGTACAGCCCGGACAGGACGTACCTGCCGTCCGGCGAGCCGGGGAGCACGCCGCCGCGGGTGGTGAGCTGTCCGGTCGGGGTCATGGCGCCGAGCGGGGCGAGCCGGGTGTCGGTACGGGACTGACCGGTGGCGCCGGTGCCGTCGGCGGAGCGGTTGAGCAGCCATGCGGAACGGATGGGCATGAGGTCTCCTCTGCGGGATGGGTGGGGTGGTGGCGGGTGGGGGCTCGTGTCACCAGTGGGAGTGGCGCCAGCGCACGGTCGCCTGCGCGGCCGGGGCCGGCGCGGCGTCCTCGGAGCGGAAGGCCAGCGAGGTCTCGCCGGGCTCCAGGAGGAACAGCTGCTCCGGGGCCGAGGCGGCGGTGGCCGTGTAGAGCCGGGAGGCGGTGCCGTTGAGGACCACCGTCCCGGTCCAGGTGTCCACGGTCAGGACGTCGTCGGCGGCGAGGGTGATGTCGTACTGGAGGCGGCGGCCGTCGGACAGCCGGGTCAGCGAGGGACGCCGCACCGGGCCGCGGAACTCGATCAGCGGATGGGCCGCCGTGTCACCGGAGTTGACGGCGGTGAGGGCGCCGTTCGTACCGGCCGTGCCCCAGTCCAGCGGCCAGTCCAGCCCGCCGTCCGGCCATTCGAGGCCCGGCTCGGCGGCGGGCAGGCCGGTCCGTGCCGCCTGCTCGTCCGTACCGAAGCGGCGCGGATCGGTGGCCGTCCACTGAAGGCTGGTCTTCGACGTGCCGTTCAGTTGGAAGGAACGGTCCTGCGGTACGACGCGCCGGCTGATCCGGGCCCGTACCGCCAGGGTCTCCCCGTGCAGCCGGACCGCGAGCCACCGTTCGGCGCCGTCCAGCCCGGTGCCGGACCGGAACTCGCCGAGGGTGGTACGCGCCTGCGTACGGGACGCGGGCAGCAGCCAGACCGTCGCGTCGATCAGCCGGGGCTGCGCCCAGCGTGAGCCGGGCCAGGAACCGTGCTGGTCGGGGCGGGGTACGTCACCGATGTCGATGCCGGGCAGATCGTCCCAGCCGCTGAGGCCGGCGCGGTCGATCTCGAACGGGGTACCGGGGCCGAGCAGCAGTCCGGCCCACTGGATCTGCCCGTCGCGGGTGATCAGTGAGCCGGGGGAGGGATCTTCCTGGTACGTGGTCGTGGTCTCGGCCATGGGCCGTCACCTCATTTCGTAAGGGAGCCGTGGGTTCTTCCGCCCCTGGTCACGCGGCGGCCGTCCGGTTCAGGAACAGCAGGTCCCCGGCGATGACCAGCGCGCTGCGCCCCTCGGGCTCGTGGTAGCAGGGCAGGACGGCGCGGTGCGCCGGACGGCCGGGCGGCCCACGGTGTCCCGGCTCGGCCGGCCGCAGCCGGTCGAGCGCGGAGAGGGGGAGCACGGCGGGGTGCGGGCCGCCGGTGGCGGGCAGGACGATGCCGCCCTCGGCGAGTTGGGGGATCTTCGGGAGGTCGACCCCGAACTTCTTGCCGAGGATGGAGAAGCTGAGGCCGTTGAGGCCGTCGATGACCCAGTTGGCGAACGAGATCAGGCCGTTCAGCGGGCCCTTGATGACACCGAGCAGGTTCTGCATCGCGCTGGTGACGAAGTCGCCCAGGCCGCGCAGGGTCCGGGACATGGCGTCCTTGACCCGCTGGAAGCCGCGCGGGATGTCCCGGGTGATCCAGTCGATCACCGGCCGGACCGCGGATTTCAGGCCGTTCCACGCCGTACGGATCAGCCCGGTGAGGGCACGGGTCGCGGTGGAGACGGCGCTCCGGGCGCGTTCGAAGCCCTGGGAGAGCGCGGGGCCGAGCACCTTCAGCACGCCGCCGATGACGGTGCGTACGGCGGAGAAGGCGGTGGCGACGGTCTTCGCGTACAGCTTCACGACGGGCGCCAGGAAGGCCCAGATGCCCTGGACCACCTTGAGCGCCTGTTCGAAGACCTGCTTCATGATCCGCTGACCGGCCTGGGAGTTGACCGCCAGATCGATCAGATACGCGGCGAGCGGGGTGACCAGACCGATGACGAAGCCCCACGGGCTGGCGCGCAGGGCGACATTGACGGCGGTCATGGCCCCGGTGGCGACGGTGAGCCCGGTCGCGAGCGGCCCCATGACCTTGCTGATGGTGCCCGCGCCGGAGCCGAGCCGCCCCGCCAGTCCGCCGAACAGCCCGGCGCCGGTGGCCAGGGGCGACAGCGCCCCGGCGACGCCCTTGGCCCTGCCGCCGCCGGTACGCACGCGTGAGGCGGCGCTTCCGGCCGACCCGCCGGCCCTGGCGAGCGACTGCCCGGTGGTTCCGGCACGCTCCTTGACCTGCCGGAGTCCGCTCGCGGCCGGGGCGGCGCCGGACGTGATCCGGCCGGCCGCGGTGGCGCACCGCTGAACGCCCTGCCGTAGCGACTGGAGCGCGTGCCCGCCCTGGCCGAGCTGGGCACGGAAGGCGGCGAGGGCGGGGCCCACACCGGCGAGCGGATCCCGGGCGGCTCCCGCGGCGGGGCCGGCCGCCGCGGCGCTCATCCGCGTGCCTTGGACAGGAACATCAGCGCCATCGCGGTCTCCCGGAGGTCACTGCTCGCCGCCTCGTGGTAGTTTTCGATGAGCAGTCCGCCGCCCACGGCCCCGGCCCCGAACGCCTGGGCCCGGCCCTGCCGCGCGGTGTGGCGCAGCAGCCGGTCGAGCTTGGACAGCGGCAGTACGGCCTCGGCCTCCCCGGCCTCGGCGACCAGCGCGGCCACGCCGCCGCGCCGGGGGGTGACGATGCCGCCCTCGGCGAGCCGCGGGATGGTCGGCAGGTTCACCCCGAAGGTCTTGCCGCCGACACCGGGGACCCAGCCGGGGATCGAGACCTTGATGCCGTTGAGCTTCCTGATCGCGGAGTTGATCAGGTCGATGACTCCGTTGAGCGGTGATTTCACCGCGCTCTTCACGGAGTTGAAGGCCCGGGAGGCGATCCCCTTGAGGCCGCCCCAGATGCTGGAGAGCTTGCTCTTGACGGTGCTGAACGCCTGCGGGACGACGTTCCTGATCCAGCTGACGACGGGGGAGATGACCTTCTTGACGCCGTTCCAGACGCTGGAGACCACGCTCTTGACGGCGTTCATCGCCGTGGTGATGACCTTTTTCCAGGCGTTGAAGTACGTCTTGATGACGGTGCCGACGGCCTTGACGACGGTGGAGACCGCCGTCTTGATCCCGTTCCAGACCGACTTGATCAGCGAGCCGGCCTTCTTCATGATCGGGCCGATCGCGTTCATGACCGCGCTGATGACCTTCTTGATCGCGTCGAAGGCGGTCTTCATGATCTTCTGCATGGTCTTGGAGCGGGCGGCGGTCTCGACCACCTTCTCGATCAGCGGGGCGAGCAGTCCGAGCAGTACGCCGATGAAGTTGCCCTTCATCGACTTGTTCAGTCCGTTCATCCCCTTGGACGCCTTGTCGGCCCCGGACTTGAACTTCCCGACCTGCGTCCCGCCCTTCTGCCCGGCCTGCCCGGCCTTGGTGAGCGAGGTGGCGGCACCGTCGGCCCTGGTCCTGAGGGTGCTCAGCTCGCGGGCGGAGGACTGGGCGCCCACCTGAAGCTTCTTGAGCCCGGCTTCTCCGGATGTGGCCTTCTGCCGGAGTCCGTCGGCGGCGCGGCCGGCCTCCTGGGCCCTGTCCTTGAAGCCCCTGAGTGTGCCGGAGGCTCTGCCGAGGGATTGCACCAGCGACATTTGTCTCTCCTCTTCCTCGTGGTGGAGTCGGATCTCGGCCCATTCATCCCAGGGCGGCTACCAGGGCGTCGATCCGCGTGTGGAGACTGTTGAGTTCCCTGGCGGTGTCGTGTGCCTGAGGAATGGAGCCGGGCGAACGCGGAACGGCTGTCGCGACCTGGTTCCGCGTATTGCTGTAGGAGGTGTTGGTGGCCGCCAGCCGCCGCTCCACGAGGTCTATCCTTCTGTTGAGGTTCCTCCGGAGAGTCGCGATCCGGTTGTCCAGTGCCGAGAAGCGCCGATTCAGCGCACGCTCCGCTTTCTGCTCGGCCGTCCGGAACCTCCTTTCGGCGGTGTGCCGTCTGGTGGCCGCATTGGCGAGGCGAAGAGCGAAGCGATTGAATTTTTCGGTAAGGTCCAGCACGGTGAAGTCGTATTTTATGATGGTGGTGGCGATCATGGTGCCGGTCACTGCGGTCACGAGGCCCATGATTTCGGGGGTTTTGAACTGCCGTATATCCGGGGTCCAAGTGGATTTCCCCGCCTCTTCGATGGCGCTGTCCACATAGTTCTTGAGCTGCTTCTCGTACGTCTCTGCCTCGGACTTTTTCTCGTCCTTCTTCTTCTCTTCCAGGAAGGAGAATTTATCCTTGTCGAGTTTTTGCTGTATACGGGTCGAGAGTTGGGTATCGGCGGCGGTGAGGTCTCTTCTCAGCTGGCTGATCTGCTCTTCCGCAGTGGTCATGGTGGGATTCCTGCCCTTCTGGTACCGTCCGGCCCATGAGTAAATCCATGGGGGGGCCTACCAAGCCGGAAGATGCTCAAGGGGGCGCACCCGCGGGGCATCTTTTATCAATATTTGCGATATTTGTCACCTATTGGGGCGTTACAGTCACTTTGGGGCTCTTTTGGGTCCTGGCGAACCGTGGAAATTGTGGCTATCGGTTCGGTCCCGCCTGTCAGTCGGGTCAGGAATATCTGTCTCTGGGACCCGCCGCTCTCATTGCCGGCATATTGCTCGCCGGGAAGCTCACCGAGAGGGTGGGATGGCAAGGGCCGCTCTCGCCCTTCATCGGGGTCTCCTTCTTTTACGGCTCCGGTGGGGCTTCCATTGCGTTTCTGTCGGGTATTACGCAATCGGGCCGTTTTCTCTGGGTGCTGCTGCCGTTCGGTCTCCTTTCCCTCGGGGTTTTTGTTTTCCTGGTCCATGGTTTTCTGACGGGGCATCGGGGGAGTTTCAAGGAGAAACTGCGCAGTTATTTCTGGATTCTGGAGGAACTTCCGAGCCAACAGGGCAAGCGTAAGCGGATCATGCGTGAAAGGGGATTCCCGGTGGAGCGGGGGGAGCATGGCCTGCTTGTTCCCGAGACCCCGAGGGAGAAGGCTTTCTGGCGCCTCTTCGTGATCGAATCCTGTGTGGCGGTGGTGGCCGGCTGTGTTGGGGCGCGAATATCGATCGATCTCTTCATGGGGTGAGTGCTCGCGCAATGCTTTACTGGGTAATTTTCAGCGGTTCAGGCTTCTTCTGTTTCGGGATGGCCCTGGTTATTTCGGACCTGCGCGGCATCAAGCGCCGCGAGCGGGCCTTCGCCACCTGTAAAGGGACCAGGCCGGATGATTTTGGTGCGACGATCTACGAGATGGGGCCGGTCGTACGGAACGGGAAGGTTGCCGAAGGGTCGGTGCGAGGGAAATCCCTGGGGATCCGTGTCGGAGATCGGGTCGAAGTTGTTTATGACTCGAAGTATCCGCATCGAATGTTTCTCGCGGACCGGCCCCCTCGCCTTCCAACACTCCCGGCTGCTGCTTTCTTTGCGATCGCCGGAATGCTGGTGGCGCTGTACGGAGTTATTCGCTACGGATGAGGTGGTCGCCTGTGATCGTCAGTGGAAGAAGCGGGTGAGGTCGGCGTGGGTGGGGGGTTCCGGAGCCGGCGGTGGTGAGGGGTTCGTGGGTTCGCCGGGCGGAGCGTGGCCGGGATGATCGCCGGGGCGGTCGCCGGGGCGGGGGACGGGGAGCGGGGGTTCCGGGGCGTCGGCGGATTCGTCGGTGTTGACCGTGGCGAACATCCAGTTGGCTGCAGCCAGGTGGTCGACCGCGGCGGCGAGGAGGTGGTCGGTGACCGACCATTCGGCTTCCTCGCCGTGGAGTGCCAGGGTCAGGGCGCTGTCGCGTGGCATGTGCTTGACCAGCACCGCGAGCCGGCGGCTGGTGAGCCGGCCGCGGTGCCAGTCGAGCAGGTCCACGCCGTAGTGCCGGAGGAGGTCGGCTTCGAGGGCCTCGGCGTGTTCGTCGACGAACGCGACGAGGCTCAGCCTTCCCCCAGGCCGAGCCCGGTCTCCTTGCCGTACGCCTCCAGGATCGCGGCGATGTCCTGGACGGTGATGTCGTGCCGGGCGAAGCGGGTGAACTGCTGCTCTCCCAGGAGGAGTTCCAGCAGGCCGTCGACGTCGTTGTCGTCCAGGCCGCGCAGGGCCTTCGCGGTGGCGCGGCTCAGCTCGGTGGGGAGTTCGAACGTGTCGCCGTCCAGCTCGAACGACCAGGTCCGGCCGAGCGCTTCGAGGCGCTGGGCCCGCGCCGCGTTGACGTTGAAGGAAGTCGTCATGGGTGTCTCCTGCCGATGAGGGGGTGGGGTGGGACGCGCAGGGAACGGGGGCGGGGCCGTTGGGCCCCGCCCCCGGGTTCTCAGGCCACCGGCGACGCGTACGCCGGGTCCTTCATCAGGAAGGTGGCCAGCGGCTCGCCCTCCTTCGCGGCGAGCGCGGTGAACGTGACGCCGAGCAGCGCCGCGGCCTTCCGGGCCAGCTTGATGTCGTCCGAGGCGGTGACCTGGCCGCGCGGGATGACGAAGCGGTACGTCACGTCCGTACCGTCGGTGAACTCCAGGCCGAGGGCGCGCTCGTCGAACTGCGGGCCGTCCGAGATGGCGTACGAGAAGACGCCCTCCGCGTTGGCCACCGGCTCGACGGCGTCGCCGCCCATGAAGAACGGCAGCGTCGCCTCGTTGAACTGGAGCATCGAGAACTTCAGCGTCAGGTCGCGGTCCGCGTAGATGAACCGGGCCGGGCTGACGGACTGCCAGGTCTCCACCGGGTCGAGCTTGTCCTTCTTGGCGAAGGTGACGCCGTCGGTGGAGGTGTAGCCCAGGTCCTTCCACACCTGGGGGTCCCAGTCGGTCGCGAAGTTGGCCGGCGCGCTCGCGCCCGCCTCGGCGACGAAGAGCCGGCCGGTGCCGGCGATGCGGATCTGGGAGGAGTCGTTCGCTGATGCCATGAGGGCTCCTTGGTGAGGTGTTCGTGTGTGTGAGGTGGTGTTGCCGGATGGGTGGTGCTGCCGTGGGTACGGCAAAGGCCCCGCCGGATCGGCAGGGCCTTGTCTGTGGGGCGTACGTGGCGGAAGGGCCGGGTCGGTCCGTGTCAGTCCGTACGCATCGAGAACCGCAGCACGCAGAGGTAGCGGTTGGCCGCGGGGTAGAGGTATTCGGGCAGCCAGCGCGGTCCGTCCGCCTCGACGACATCGGAGATGGTCGTGGGGCCGTACCGGGTACCGCGCGCCTTGAGGAGTTCGGCCCGGGCCGCGTTGGCCAGCAGATGGGCCGTGGGCTTGTCCGGCCCGTAGCACTCCAGCTCGATCAGCGGCAGGTCCATGTGGAGGTCGTCGATCCAGGCGCCGCCCCTGCGGGAGACGATCACGGCCTTCTGGGTGCCGTCGAAGCCGGGCGGCGGGGTCTCGTCCACCGTCGCGTCGGCCAGTTCGGGCCGGTCGGAGAGAAGCTCCACGACGATGGCCTCCACATCGGGAAATGTATTGGGGGGAGTGCTCATGACGGGATATCACTCCTGTTCGTAGGGGTCGGGCCGAAGGCGGATCCGGAGCCGGTGCCGGAGTCGGAGTCGGATCCGCCTCCGGCCCGGGAACGCCAGCGGCGGAGCTGCACCCCGGAGGGAGGTGGGCACAGCTCCGCCGCTGCACCCATTGTGATCCATGACGAGCGAGAGCGCAACTAGTTCGCGTGAGCGCGCAATTAGTGACGGTCCGGAGCCGATCACGTTCACAGTGGTCACTCAGGGCTTGTGGGCGATACGCTGCGTATCGAACATGTATTCGAGAAGGTGGCGGTGAGATGAGCGAGGAGTACGAGAGTGACGCACAGAAGCGGCTTAGCGAGATCGTCGGTGTGGTGGTGGAGGTCGCGGCAGAGGCGGGTGAATCCGGGACCTACACCGGCGAGACGGCCCGGACGCTCACCGCGGTGGCCGTGAAGGTGGGGGCCCGGATCGCCGTCGAGGCGGAAGTGCGCGGATTCACCGGCGGCTGGCAGGAGGCCGTCGTTCTCCTCGGTACGGGGGCGCCGGCGCCCCTCCGCGCGGACTCGGCCGCTCCTGAGGGGCCTGACGAGCCGCGCGGGCCCGCGGCGCTCTGACCCGGCCACACCGAAGAGCCGACCGCCCTCCCTCGCGCTGTCGCGAGGAGATGAAGGCGGCCGGCTGGACTTGCCGTTCGGGTCAGGAGGCCGGGTCTTGGTCAGGGGGTCGGTTACGGCCGGCGTCCGTGCGCCGCGCGTTCCGCGGCGAATACGTCCTCCAGCCGGTAGAGCAGGGTGCGGCCACGGCTTCCGGCCCGTGCCAGATGGCCGAGCTGGACCCACTTGCGGATGGTCGCCGGGGCCACCTCGACCTCACCGGCCGCCAGCGCGCCCGTGATCAGTGGTGTCGTGGAGGCGTTCACCGCGTGCTCCCGTCCGCCGGGTCCTCCGACACCGCCCCGGTCATCTCCCGCGCGTCGCCGCCGGTCGCGGCCGCGAGCCGCGCCCAGGAGTCCCGCTCCCACAGATGCCGGTAGGCCGGATCCGTGCGGCAGTCGCACTCACCGGCGTCGCACCGGCAGGCCGGGTTGACGCAGAGCACCGCCCCGCGGGACGGGAACGCGCGCAGGGAGACCGAGTCGCACCACGGGCAGCGGCCGCCCACCCGCGCCATCGGTTCCGTATCGCCGAGCGCGCGTCCGCAGCGCCGGGCCATGCGGCGGGTCTCGTCCCTCACGTGCGCCGCGAGCACCCGATGGGCGGCGATACGGTCCAGCAGCCGGGCCAGCCGTCCCAGCCGCTCGGGCACCGTCGCGCGGCGCGGGCGGCCGAGGCCCAGCTTGTCGTGGACGGCCTCGTCCAACTCGACGACTCCGTCGGTGATGTCGCGGATCGCGTCCGAGATGTGCAGCCGCAGCGGGGCGGCGGAGTGGCCGGGAACGGTGAGGCCGTGGCGCTGCTCGACGAGCAGGGCGTCCGCGCGCTCGGCGCGGATGCGTCCGGACTCCGCGGCGAGCCGGTCCGGGGTGCGCTGCGGGCGGTCACCGGCCGTGGTGGCCCCGGGGCCGGAGCCGGAGCCGGAGCCGGGGGCCAGCTCGGTCAGCAGCTCCGGGAACTGACGTGTCAGTACGTCCAGCCAGAGGGCGGCGGCGTCGGCCGCGGCCCTGCCCGGGCGGGCGCCGGCGGTGGTGTCGGCGGGGTGGCCGGGGGTGTCGTAACGGCTGGTGGTGTGGCTGGTGACGGGCATGGGCGCTCTCCCAGGGCAGACAGGGCCGGGCGTATGGAAGTGGGCGTATGGATCCGGACAGGCGGATCCGGGGCCGGCGGCAGGGTGGTGACCTCATGGTCACTCCGTGTCGTGACACCGACCCTGGCATGTTGCGCGCTCGCGCGCAATCAACTTGGAGTGTGAGTTCCTGAGGCGACAGTGATTCAGTGGGATGAGGTCTTTGCTGAATCCGCACACTTGGTCTCTTACTCGTGCATAATTCCGTGCGCGCAAGCGCGATACGCTGGTTCGGCTTCGGAGGGAGGCACTCCACCCATGACCACCAGTGACCTTGATCAGTTCGCCGCCTGGGTCGAAGAGCTGATCCGTCGTCGCGGCTTCGACATCGACAGTCCGCGTGGCGGAGGCAAGTCCCGGCTGGCCGACGAGGCCGGAGTGCACCGGGCGGCCATCACCAGACTTCTGCACCGCCAGAGCATGCCGGACCTGGAGACGACCCGGCGGCTCGCGCGGGTGCTCGGTGTTCCGGTACGGGACATGCTCATCCGCTCCGGCCGGCTGACCGAGAGCGACCTGCCCCTGCCGGATCCGCAGCGGCTCCCGGGCGACCCGGGGTCCGGCCCGCACGAGGTGCGCCGGCTCACCATCGAGGAGGCCGCGATCGGGCTCGGTGTACCGGAGGAGCAGCGGGAGATGTTCATCAGGATCGCCGGGCAGTTCCTGCCGCCCCCGGCGGCCCGTGGCACGGACCGTACGCCGCTCGCCTCCGAGTGACCCGGGGGCGGGTCGGCCGGGCGCGGGGCCGGGGTCCGGGGCGTCCCGATCCGCTCTCCCTCCGGGCTACGGTCGGGTAGTAGGGTGATTCGGCCCGCGCGCGAGGCGAAAGAGGGACGGTGCGGTGGCCGAGGGGGAGGGAAAGACCCGGCAGCGGCGTGCCGACAGGCGGGGGCGCGGCAAAGCCGACCGCGTGAAGCCGCCGGGCCCGCCGAGTCCCGTGAATCCGCCGGCCTCAGCGAACCCGCCGAAACCTCCGGCCTCTGCGAATCCGCCGAATCCGTCGGTCACCGCTCATCCGCCGAGCCGTGGGGGCGCGCCGAATCCGTCGGCACCCTCGGCGCCGCTGGAGTCTCCCGAGTCCGGGGAGTCCTCGGAGCGTGCCCGGTCGGCCGACCCGGAGGCGGCGCTTCGGCGCCTGCTGGCCCGGCTCCACCAGCGCCTGGAGCGCCATCCGCCGGAAGATCTCCTGGTCCTGGCGCGTGACGAACTGGAGGAGCGGGAGATCAAGGCGTACGCGGACGGCTGGCGCGATGCCGTGGCCACGTACGAGTCCGCGCGGGAGCGGGCCGGCGCCCGGCCGGGGCCGCCGCGGCTGAGGCTGGTCCACCGGGAGAGCGCGGACCGGGGGGCGCCCCCGGACCCGGTGGCGGCGCAAGCCCCGGACCCGGCGGAGCCCCCGGACCAGGACCCGGCGGCGACTGCGGACCAGAACCATGCGGCGCCCCCGGACCGGAACCACGCGGCGACCCCGGACGCGGCTTCGCCCCCGGCGCCGCGCGGTGACGCTTCCCGGCCCGCCGCCGGTCTCGTACCGAAGAACCCCAGTTCGCGCGTGCCCACCATTCCCCGCCTCGGCCCTCCCCGTAGCCTGGGGAAGCGGGTGCGGCACGGGCCGGCCGGCGAGCCGCCCCGCTCCCGGGGCCGCCCCGGGGAGCGTGACCCCGAGGAGCCGTCCCCGAGCCGTCCGGATGGCTGAATCAGGCCTGGTCGTGAGGACCGTCCCGCGCGTGCCCCGTGCGTGGGCATTTGTTTTGACCGGAGTCGATGAGGTAGGTACGCTCAGACCTTGTGCCTGGGGTGTGCCTGGGCTCCTGTGCGTGTCCTCAGCCGCACGAGGAGTTCGAGTACGGGCCACCGCAATCTGCGCCTTCCTCGTTCTCGGCGAGGGCTTTGCAGTATTCGACACACCCGACCGCGTGGGTCGGTGGTGTTCCAGGTTAGTTCCACTGACGGCACACAGAAACCGGAGAAGTAGTGCCTACGATCCAGCAGCTGGTCCGGAAGGGCCGGCAGGACAAGGTCGAGAAGAACAAGACGCCCGCTCTTGAGGGATCCCCTCAGCGCCGCGGCGTCTGCACGCGTGTCTTCACGACCACCCCGAAGAAGCCGAACTCGGCGCTCCGTAAGGTCGCGCGTGTGCGTCTGACCTCCGGCATCGAGGTCACGGCCTACATTCCGGGTGAGGGACACAACCTGCAGGAGCACTCGATCGTGCTCGTGCGTGGTGGCCGTGTGAAGGACCTGCCGGGTGTTCGGTACAAGATCATCCGCGGTTCCCTCGACACCCAGGGTGTCAAGAACCGCAAGCAGGCCCGCAGCCGCTACGGCGCCAAGAAGGAGAAGTAAGAATGCCTCGTAAGGGCCCCGCCCCGAAGCGCCCGGTCATCATCGACCCGGTCTACGGTTCTCCTCTTGTCACGTCGCTGATCAACAAGCTTCTGCTCAACGGCAAGCGTTCCACTGCCGAGCGGATCGTGTACGGCGCCATGGAAGGCCTCCGCGAGAAGACCGGCAACGACCCGGTCATCACGCTGAAGCGCGCGCTTGAGAACGTCAAGCCCACGCTTGAGGTCAAGTCCCGCCGTGTCGGTGGCGCCACCTACCAGGTGCCGATCGAGGTCAAGCCCGGTCGCGCCGCCACCCTCGCCCTGCGCTGGGTCGTGGGTTACTCCCGCGCCCGTCGCGAGAAGACGATGACCGAACGCCTCATGAACGAGCTGCTCGACGCCTCCAACGGTCTCGGCGCCTCGGTCAAGAAGCGTGAGGACACGCACAAGATGGCCGAGTCCAACAAGGCCTTCGCGCACTACCGCTGGTAGTCGCACCCACATCGAGACCGAGAGAAGACTGAGCCTTATGGCCACCACTTCGCTTGACCTGGCCAAGGTCCGCAACATCGGGATCATGGCCCACATCGACGCGGGCAAGACGACGACCACCGAGCGCATCCTGTTCTACACCGGTGTGAGCTACAAGATCGGTGAGGTCCACGACGGCGCTGCCACGATGGACTGGATGGAGCAGGAGCAGGAGCGCGGCATCACCATCACGTCCGCCGCGACGACCTGTCACTGGCCGCTCGACGACGTCGACCACACCATCAACATCATCGACACCCCGGGTCACGTGGACTTCACGGTCGAGGTGGAGCGTTCGCTCCGCGTCCTCGACGGTGCCGTCACCGTGTTCGACGGTGTCGCCGGTGTGGAACCGCAGTCCGAGACCGTTTGGCGCCAGGCCGACCGCTACGGCGTGCCGCGCATCTGCTTCGTCAACAAGCTCGACCGGACCGGCGCGGAGTTCCACCGCTGCGTCGAGATGATCGAGGACCGCCTCGGCGCGGTCCCGATCGTCATGCAGCTTCCGATCGGTGCCGAGATGGACTTCAAGGGCGTCGTCGACCTCGTGACGATGAAGGCCTTTGTCTGGTCCGCCGAGGCCGCCAAGGGCGAGATGTACGACGTCGTCGACATCCCCGCGACGCACACCGAGGCGGCCGAGGAGTGGCGCGGCAAGCTGCTCGAGGTCGTCTCGGAGAACGACGACGAGCTGATGGAGCTGTACCTGGAGGGCGTCGAGCCCACCGTGGAGCAGCTCTACGCGGCGATCCGTCGTATCACCATCGCCTCCGGCAAGTCCGACGGCACCACCATCACCCCGGTCTTCTGCGGCACCGCGTTCAAGAACAAGGGCGTCCAGCCCCTGCTCGACGCGGTCGTGCGCTACCTCCCGACCCCCCTGGACGTCGAGGCCATCGAGGGCCACGACGTGAAGGACCCGGAGAAGGTCGTCGCGCGCAAGCCCTCCGTGGACGAGCCGCTGTCGGCGCTGGCGTTCAAGATCATGAGCGACCCGCACCTCGGCAAGCTCACCTTCGTCCGTGTGTACTCCGGCAAGCTGGAGTCCGGCACCGCGGTGCTGAACTCGGTGAAGGGCCGCAAGGAGCGCATCGGCAAGATCTACCGCATGCACGCGAACAAGCGTGAGGAGATCGAGTCGGTGGGCGCCGGCGACATCGTCGCCGTCATGGGCCTGAAGCAGACCACCACCGGTGAGACGCTGTGCGACGAGAAGAGCCCGGTGATCCTGGAGTCCATGGACTTCCCGGCGCCGGTGATCGAGGTCGCGATCGAGCCCAAGTCCAAGGGTGACCAGGAGAAGCTGGGTGTGGCCATCCAGCGGCTCGCGGAGGAGGACCCCTCCTTCCAGGTGCACAGCAACGAGGAGACCGGCCAGACCGTCATCGGCGGTATGGGCGAGCTCCACCTTGAGGTGCTGGTCGACCGCATGCGGCGCGAGTTCCGCGTCGAGGCGAATGTCGGCAAGCCGCAGGTCGCCTACCGTGAGACGATCCGCAAGACCGTCGAGCGCGTGGACTACACGCACAAGAAGCAGACCGGTGGCACCGGGCAGTTCGCCAAGGTGCAGATCATGATCGAGCCCATCACGGACGGCGACGTCCCGTACGAGTTCGTGAACAAGGTCACCGGTGGGCGTATCCCGAAGGAGTACATCCCTTCGGTGGACGCCGGTGCTCAGGAGGCCATGCAGTTCGGCATCCTGGCCGGTTACGAGATGACCGGCGTGCGCCTCACGCTCCTCGACGGTGGCTACCACGAGGTCGACTCCTCCGAGCTGGCCTTCAAGATCGCCGGTTCGCAGGCGTTCAAGGAAGCCGCCCGCAAGGCGTCTCCCGTACTCCTCGAGCCGATGATGTCCGTCGAGGTCACCACGCCCGAGGACTACATGGGTGACGTGATCGGCGACATCAACTCCCGCCGTGGGCAGATCCAGTCCATGGAGGACCGGGCGAACGCCAAGGTCGTCAAGGGTCTGGTGCCGCTTTCGGAGATGTTCGGCTACGTCGGAGACCTCCGCAGCAAGACCTCGGGTCGCGCAAGCTACTCGATGCAGTTCGACTCCTACGCCGAGGTTCCCCGGAACGTCGCCGAGGAGATCATCGCGAAGGCCAAGGGCGAGTAACTCGACCGAGTTGACGCTTTAGGCTTGTCACCGGCAAGCCCTGGGGCCTTCCCGCCGTACCGCTGAGTACGGAGGGGGAGCCCCGGGCCCCGGCATCCCAGCAAAGATCACCTGGCGCCGATGAGTAAGGCGTACAGAACCACTCCAGGAGGACCCCAGTGGCGAAGGCGAAGTTCGAGCGGACTAAGCCGCACGTCAACATCGGCACCATCGGTCACATCGACCACGGTAAGACGACCCTCACGGCCGCCATTACCAAGGTGCTGCACGACGCGTACCCGGACCTGAACGAGGCCTCGGCCTTCGACCAGATCGACAAGGCTCCTGAGGAGCGCCAGCGCGGTATCACGATCTCCATCGCGCACGTCGAGTACCAGACGGAGTCGCGTCACTACGCGCACGTCGACTGCCCCGGTCACGCGGACTACATCAAGA
Source organism: Streptomyces sp. NPDC088124 (assembly GCF_040685895.1). Lineage (NCBI taxonomy): Bacteria > Bacillati > Actinomycetota > Actinomycetes > Kitasatosporales > Streptomycetaceae > Streptomyces > Streptomyces sp. NPDC088124. Next base: position 60,304 of record NZ_JBFBJB010000003.1, read on the forward strand.
ACATGATCACGGGTGCGGCGCAGATGGACGGCGCCATCCTCGTGGTCGCCGCCACCGACGGCCCGATGCCGCAGACCAAGGAGCACGTGCTCCTGGCCCGCCAGGTCGGCGTGCCGTACATCGTTGTCGCGCTGAACAAGGCCGACATGGTGGACGACGAGGAGATCCTTGAGCTCGTCGAGCTCGAGGTCCGTGAGCTGCTCTCCGAGTACGAGTTCCCGGGCGACGACCTGCCGGTCGTCAAGGTCTCCGCGCTCAAGGCCCTTGAGGGCGACGCCGAGTGGGGCAAGACCGTCCTCGAGCTGATGAAGGCCGTCGACGAGTCCATCCCGCAGCCCGAGCGTGACGTCGACAAGCCGTTCCTGATGCCGATCGAGGACGTCTTCACGATCACCGGTCGTGGCACCGTCGTCACCGGTCGTATCGAGCGTGGTGTCCTCAAGGTCAACGAGACCGTCGACATCGTCGGTATCAAGACCGAGAAGACCACCACCACGGTCACGGGCATCGAGATGTTCCGCAAGCTGCTCGACGAGGGCCAGGCCGGTGAGAACGTCGGTCTGCTCCTCCGTGGCATCAAGCGTGAGGACGTCGAGCGCGGCCAGGTCATCATCAAGCCGGGTTCGGTCACGCCGCACACCAGCTTCGAGGCCCAGGCCTACATCCTGTCGAAGGACGAGGGTGGCCGTCACACCCCCTTCTTCAACAACTACCGCCCGCAGTTCTACTTCCGTACCACGGACGTGACCGGCGTCGTGACCCTCCCCGAGGGCACCGAGATGGTCATGCCGGGCGACAACACCGTCATGACGGTCGAGCTGATCCAGCCCGTCGCCATGGAGGAGGGCCTCAAGTTCGCCATCCGTGAGGGTGGCCGGACCGTCGGCGCCGGCCAGGTCACCAAGATCAACAAGTAATTGCTGATCTGATCCGATCGGACTTGATCCGGTCCGATCTGACCTGGTAGCTCCTCGGAGCAACCTACGGAAGGGCCCGTACGACTTCGGTCGTACGGGCCCTTTCCGTTGCACGCTCCGCCGCGGGGCACCGAGTTGATGTTCCGGGCCGTTGTCAGTGGGCCCCGGTACGGTTCTGGGAAATGCCGCCGGCCGCGCGTCGTACGGGCCGGTACCGCACGACGCTAGGAATGCTCATGGAACCGGTCTTCGCCGACTTCTCCACCCGCCCGGCCAGGCTGTCGAACGCCGTCGTCGGTCACCACCGGTGCGGCATCGCCTCCTCGCATCTCGCGCTCGGCGCCGGCGGGTACATCAAGCTGGACTTCACGGTGGACGAGCGGGAGGACATCGCCGAGGCGGTCGTCACGGTCACCACGCTCGGCGGCGACGCGCCGATGGACGTCCGGCTCAACGGCAAGGTACTCAGCGGCGAGGAGTCCGGCGGCCCGTCGGCCGCTTCGGCGGGCCCGGGTCACGGCGCGCCCCAGGAGACCGTGCTCACCCTTCCGGGCGATCTGCTGGTGCCCGGCGACAACATCCTGGAGATACGCAGCCCGCGGGACGCGGAGGCGCTGCTCCGGCTGCGTGGCGTCACCGTGGACCCGGCGCACGACAGGGGCCGGGCCGAGCGGGCGCTGGCGGCCAGGACGGCCGGCCGCTCGGTCCTCGCGTTCAGCACCGAGCGCCGCGCCCGCGGCGCCGTCGCGTGGCAGCCCGCTCCCCGGCTCCTGTTCCACCTCGACGGCGGAGAGCGGGCCGTCCCCGCGCATCTCGGCTGGCGCGGCGCCGACGGCTCGGAGGCGGCGATCGGGCTCCGCACCGACCTGTCGGGGTTCGAGGGGCACTGGCGGGCCGCCGACGGGGCGCCGGCCGAGTACCGCGGCACGCTCATGGAGCGCTCCGCCTACCCCGAGGGCACGGCCGGCACCCCGCTCCACCTCTTCTCGACCGAGGAGGCCCGGGGCGAGAGCTGGGCCCCTTCCGGGGAGCTGAGGCTGCTGCTCGACGCCGGTGGGGCGCCCTTGGAGCGCGTGTCCTGGACCGACCGGCGCGGCAACACCGCGTCCATCACGCTGAGTTCCGCGGCCCCCGCCCCGGAAGCGGTCACCACCGGCGAGCTGCGCGACGTCACCCGTATGGTCACCGACGTACGGGCGAGCGAGGAGTTCGAAGCGGGCGGAGAGGTCGCGGAGAACCTGCTCCGCGGCTCCCGCGGCAAGTGGCTTGCGCACGAGGAGACCGCCGAGATCGAGTTCGTCCTCGACGCGCCCGCCGCGGTCTCGGCCTACCGGCTGACCTCGGCGAACGATGCTTCGGAGCGGGACCCGCAGGACTGGGAGCTGGCCGGCTCGTACGACGGGCACACCTGGTCGGACCTGGACTCCCGCCGTGGTGAGCGTTTCCGGGGGCGCCACAGGACGAACGAATACCACTTCACCAACACCACCCCGTACACCCGCTACCGCCTCTCCATCAGCCGTAACGCGGGCGGCGACGAGACACAGCTCTCCCGGGTCGAATTCCTCGCGGGCGAGACCACCACGCACCCGACCCCCGACGCCGCGGACTTCACGGGCTACCGCACGCCCGCCGGGGGCGAGCCCACCGGATACCGGGGTACGACCGTCCCCGGCCCGTGGTCGGACGCGGAGCCGATGGACGGTCATGTGGAGGAGCTGCTGGCCGGTGAACTGGGCGAGACGGCCCGCACCCTGGACGATGCGGCCCGGCTCATCGGCAAGCTGGCGGCCTACATGAGGAATTCCGGGTGAGGAGCCCAGGACTGACGCCGCCGCACACCGTAGGGCGGGGCAGAGCCGTGAGGCCCCGTCATGGGCCGCTTCCGCGCCGACGGGCCCGGCATTCCTGTCGGGTCCGTCGGCGCGGACCGGCGTGCGCGCGGGCGGGCGGGGTCAGGACTCCGGCTTGATCCACTCGCTGCCGCCCAGCGGATAGACGTACTCCGGTCGGCCGACGCGGGCGCTCGTGCGGAAGGGGGTGCCGTCGTTGTTGATCTGCACCGTGCCGCGGCGGTCGCCGCTGGACCACTCCAGGCTGAGGTCCCAGCGGACGTCGTGCGCCTGGACGCCCGCGGTGATGTAGAAGACCTCCGGGTCCGTCTCGCTGACCTTGTACGGGAAGTCGCGCTGGCCGCTCTTGGGGACGACCGTGGGGCTGCCCCGGTCGAGGTCGATGCTGAACGACTTGGTCTCGACGCCCCCGCCGCAGCCGTTCCCCATCTCGTAGTCGTTCCAGGCGAGCGGGGCGCGCTTGGAGACGACGCGTACGTGCAGTGACTGCAGGACGACCGTGTCCTGCCCGGTGCCCTGAATGGTCAGGGCGACCCACTGTTCCCCCGAGGAGACCGCGCCGTAGGCGGCGGCCCAGCGCGGCGCGGTCTGCTCGTCCGCGGGCGGGCCGACCTGCTCGGGTTCCTTGTCCACGAGGAAGTGCTGGCTGCACGGGTTCTCGTAGTAGTACGGGCGGACGGCGACGTTCAGCGGTACGGCGGTGCTGTCACCGCCGGCCCCCGCCCCGCCCGGCTTGCCGTCGGCCTGTTCGCCGGGGCCCTTCGAGGTGCTGGGCGTGGTCCTGGCGGACTCGCTGGGGGAGGCGGACGGTTCGTGGCTCGTATCGCTGGGAGAAGGGGAGGCGGAGTCTTCCGCCGAGGGGTCCGCGGTGGCCGCCACGCCCGTGCTCACCTCGCCACCGGGTGTCTCCTTGCCGCCCGCGTGCCTCTCGCCCCCGCCGGAGGGCAGGGTGAAGGCGAGCGCCACGGCTCCCACCACCGCGGCCACGACGAGGGAGGCGATCAGCGCGTTACGGCGCCGCCTCGGCGGCGCGGGCTCGCGCGGCCCGTCGACGAGGACCGGCTCACCGTCCTTGTCCTGTTGGTGAGTTGGCGCCGCGCCACCCGAATCGGCGCCGACCGGGCCACCATCGGCGGGCTCACCGCGCACGGGTCCGACGCCGGCGGGGCCGCCCCCGGCCGGCTCACCGTGCCGGCCGTGGCCGTGGCCGTGGCCGTGGCTCTGGCTCTGGCTCTGGTGGCCCTGGTGGTCGTGGGGCGACGTCGCGTCGGCCGAGTCCGCCGATCCCGCCGCCTGGGCCGGTTCTGTCTCCGGGCCCCTCTCCGGGGCGGGATCCGCGGTGATGCCGCCCGCGTTCCTCTCCCCGGCCGGCGCGGTCCGGTCCGGCCTGCCCTTCCGTGCCGCGTCCGCCAGGATCCAGTGCCGGTGCAGCTCCACCAGCTCCTGCGGCGTCGCCCGGCACACCCGTGCGAGGCGCTCGACCGGCGCGTAGTCGTTGGGCACCGCGGTGCCGTTGCAGTAGCGGTGCAGCGTCGACGTACTCATGTGCAGCCGCTTGGCCAGCGCCCCGTAGCTCAGCCCGGAGCGGTCCTTCAGCTCCCGCAGTCGCGCCGCGAACTCGTCCGCCGCCCCTGCCCCTGTTGTTTCCGGCACCCGTCCCACCCATCTCCCCGGTTCTGTCATCTCCCCCGCGTCCCATCCCCGCGTTCCAGGGTCACTTCGTTTCCCCTGGTCAGAGCCCGTTCCAGCATTCCAGCGTCCCGAACTCCGTGCCATGCGTGGCGGTTGGGACGGACGACCGCGCAAGCTGCAGTCATCCAAGCAGCACACCCACCCGTACATCCAAGGGGCGCTACCGCATGTCCAGTATCCGGAACTCCCGCACCCGTTTCCTCACCACCGCCGCGGGCGTCGCGCTCGCGGCGCTCTCCGTGACCGCGTTCAGCGCGGGAACGGGCGTGGCCGACACCGGGGCCCCGAAGGCCGTGTCCGCGAAGGCTTCCGCCTCCGCCGCGACGGTCACCTGCGAGGGCTCGGTCACCAAGACCACGGCGAAGCCGCTGAGCCGCCCGCTGAACCACCTGCTCCTCACCGTCACCAACACGGGCAGCAAGACCTGTTTCCTGTACGGCTACCCGGCCGTCCAGTTCGGCGAGGCCCAGTCCGTACCGCCGGTCATCAAGGAGTCGAAGCCGCAGGCCGTCGTGACCCTTGAGCCCGGTGAGTCCGGCTACGCCTCGGTGAGCCTGTCCGCCGCCGACGGCAGCGGCAAGAACGGTTACACGGCGAAGTCCCTGAACGTCTACTTCCAGGGCCGCTCGGGCTTCGAGAGCGGCGGCAAGGGGGCCAAGCCCGCGCTGCCCGCCAAGGGTGTGTACGTCGACGACTCCCTCCAGGTCACCTACTGGCAGCAGTCGATGGACGACGCCATCATCTGGTGATGTGCCGTTGACGATGTCCGGCCGCTGACAGGGCCGGGGCCGGGGCGCGTACGCCCGGCCCCGGCCCCGTCCTTGTCCTTATCCTTGTGCGCCTTGCGGTTCCTGCGGTCAGACCCAGTCCCAGCTCACGTTGATCCGGCCCGCGTTGAGGTCACCGATGCGGGAGAAGGCGGCGGGGCTGAGGTCCACGTCGTTCGTGGCGCAGCCGATGCACTTGTCCACGACCTTCACGGTGACCGAGCCGAGCGGTCCGTTGACGCGGATCTGCCGTCCGCACTGGGGCGAGTTGTTGGGGTTGGGGTAGTTGCCGTACAGCGCGGTCGAGATCGCCACGACCAGCTCGCCGTCGTTGTTGGACCAACCGCAGGCGCCGAGGCCGGTGTTGTACCAGGTCGCCTGGCCGGTGGCCCGCGCCCCGCTCGGCGCGGCGGCGGCCGGCGCGGTTGTCGCGCCGACCACGCCCAGTGCGAGCAGCGAGGAAGCCCCGGCCAGCAGGGCCGTGGTGCGGCCCGCGCGGAGGCGGCTGCGGGTGTTGTTCCGGGGTGTGGCTGTGGTGGGGGACATGCGATCACCCTTCGAACCGTAGGCAACGTGACTCTTGGTCTAGACCAAGAGTCCTGGGCGGGTGACCGCTTTCCCAGACCTTTTCCGGCTCACCCGCCGCACCTTCCGGCCACCCCGGTCCCACCCGCACCCGTATCGCCCCGGCCCCGCATGCTCGCTCAGCCGATCGTCTGGCGGGTCTTCCACCAGGAGGAGGGCGCGATGACGTCGGTGCCGGTGCCGCTCAGCGCCGTTCTGCTGCCCGGGTGGAGCCGGACGGAGCCGTTGGCGTGGACCGCCCAGATGTCGGGGATGCCGTCGCCCGTGACGTCCGGGGTACCCATGAGGTGAGGGATCGCGGTGCTGGACCAGCCGGACGCCGCGTACTCGGTGTCCTTGCCGGCTCCCGAATTCGCGGCCGCGGCGAGGGAGGCGAGGTCGACCCCGCCGGACACGGACTTGACGCCGGTACGGAGCAGCAGTCGGCCGGTCGCGTCGGAGCGGTAGACCAGGTCGGTGATGCCGTCGCCGGTGACGTCCAGGGCGATGACGGTGTCCCGGTCGGCCCAGGAGGCGCCGGAGAGGCGGGTGGCCTTCTCGATGGTCGCCCCGTTGTAGCCGGTGAGGACCCACAGCGCGTCCCCGACGGTGACGAAGAAGTCGGCTTTGCCGTCGCCCGTGGCGTCGCCCGCGGAGACGAGCTGGGTGAAGGTGGCGGGGTCGGGGGCGTCCGACGGGAGCAGGATCTCGCGGCGCTTGTCGATGTTCACGGCGCCGTAGCCGTCGCCGGGGTAGACCCAGAGCTTTCCGCCGACCCGCGCGACGACGTCCTGGAGGCCGTCGCCGCCGTAGATGTCGCCGTTGTGGGTGATGAGGGCCTTGTCGAAGTGCCCGGTGGGCGCGGCGACGAAGGCCGGCAGGTCATCGCCGTTGGGGTCCTTGGCGGGGTTGGCGCGGTACGCGCTCGGCATGGAGTAGCCCAGTTTCCCCGTGGCCCTGGTGAGGTCGGTGTTGGTCTGGGAGATGTACAGGCTGAGGTTCCCCTTCTCCGTGACGGTCAGGAGATCGGGCAGTCCGTCGCCGGTCATGTCGCCGGGGGCGTCGGCCGTGTCGCGAGGGCTGACGTAGAAGAAGTACTTGGCCGGCGTCGAGACGTTGCCCGCGCCGTCGACGGTCCGTACGTACAGTACGTTCGGCCCCGCGGCCGGCGGCCTGGCGTTCGCGAGCGTCGCGCTGGTGGTGGTCGCCGTACCGGCGGTACGGGCCAGGCTGAACGGGTAACTCGCCGAGTTGAAGCCGTACTCGTACCGTATGACGTCCTTGTCGAGGGCGCGCACGGTGAAGGAGCCGGGTGTGCCGAACTTCTTCGTGGACCAGAGCGAGTCCTCCGGCTGGTTGCCGAACCCGTTCTCGTTCTCGTCCGCGTTGGGGAAGTCGGCGGAGGAGACCTTGGGCGGCTTGGGCGCGGCGGTGTCCAGGACGAACCGGCAGGGGGTCTTCTTCGGGGAGTAGTCGGAGGACGAGCCCCTGGCGTCGAAGGCTTTCGCCCGCCAGGAGTACAGGGTGTTGTTCGTCAGCTTGCCGGTGTCGAAGCCGGAGGTGGTGACGCGGGCGCTGCCGGTGTCCTTGCCGACGGAGACCTTGCCCGTCGACTTGAGGAGGTCGCCGGTGGTCTCCCACTTTCCGGTCGGCCAGAGGTCGAAGTCCAGGTGGGTGAGGTTCTTGTCCTTGTCCGTGGCCGACGCGACGAAGGAGATCTCGCCCGCGCCCATCCGCGCGTAGGGCTCCGTGGTGGTGCATTTGGACTCGGGGTTGAGGTCGAGACCGGTGGGCGCGCCGGGGCGACGGTTGTAGTCGAGGACGAGTGAGGGGCCGTTCTCGCCGTTGGCGGCGAACTTCTTCCACGCGTACTGGGACTTCTCGCTCACCGCGCGCATGCCGAAGGTGATGGAGTCCCAGCCCTTGTCCGCCGCGCTCTGCGCGGACTTCCTGACGTCGAAGGTCTCGTAGGCGTCGCGGCAGTGGGACTTCCAGCCGTGCGCGAAGCTCTTGGTGGCGACCTTGTTGCCGTTGTGGAGCTTGGGGGCGTTCTTCCAGTTGGTCTTGGAGTCGATCTCGCCGGTGAGATGGACGCTCACGGCGCGTTCGCTGCACGACCAGGAGTACGTCTCCAGGACCCGCAGCCTGGCCTTGGTGATGACCGCGCCCTTCAGGGACTTGTCGAAGTCGATGTTGAAGAAGGAGCGGGAGGTGCCCCAGGTGTCGGACTCGAAGCCGACGCGGGCCTCGTGCGTACCGCCCTTGTTGAAGCCCTTGCCGTTGTAGAAGGTGGCGTTCGGGTAGCGGTTGTAGACGGTGGTCCAGTTCTGGGTGTGCTTGGTGACCGACGGGTCGATGAAGACCGGGAAGACCGTGGACGGGTCGGACAGCAGCTCGGCGTCCGGGGTGATGTGCCAGTTGGCGCCGGAGAGGTCCGCGTCGACCAGGGCTCCGTGGGAGTCCGGGGACGGCCCGTCGAGCCCCGGGAGGGAGAGGGTGGCGTCGGGGCCGGAGTGGGTGGGACCGGCCGTCGGCTCCGCCGGGGCGGGCGGGAGCGGCGACTCCGGGGTGTCCGGTACGGGTTCGTCACTCGCGGGGGGCAGGACTTCCTCGTACGGGTCGGACTGCTCGTCGGTCTCGCTGTCCGGTTCGCCGCCGGTGTCCGTACCGTCGCCGGGCGGGCTCTCGTCGTCGGAGGGGGACTCGTCCGGCTCGGGCGTCGGGTCGGCGGGGAGTTCCTCGGGCGCGGTGGGCTGGGCGGTGGCGCCGACCCCGCCGTCGGTGACGGCCGTGGCGCCCGCGCTGTCCCACATCACGGGCGTGGGCGACATGGCCACCTCGTCCCCGTAGGCGTTCTCGGCGACGACGATGCCGGAGAGCGGGTCGAGGCGGAAGGTGAGGGTGGGGGAGGTGAGACCGTAGGCGATCCGGGCGACGCGGGGGTCGGCCGCGGCGGTGCGGTTCTTCACCACGAGGAGCTGGGCGAACCCGTTGTCGTCCGCGGTGAGCACCAGGTCCGCGCCCGGGATGATCTCGGGGTACAGCGCCCGGTTGGCGTCGATGACCGGTTCGGGGACGGGGCCCGGCCAGGAGAGCTGGATGTCGTGGCCCTGCGAGCGGAGGGTGACCAGGGGGCTCCCGGGCTCGTCCGCGGCGGCAGCGGTCACGGCGGCGTTCACGGCGGCGGGGCCCTGGAGGAACGAGACGCGGCGCGCGGCAGGCGTACGGTCCGTACGGTGTGAGGAGCGCGACGCCCGTTCCTTTCCGTCGCCCTTGGATCCGGCGGAGAAGACCACTCCGGTGTTGCTGGCTCTCGGCTCCCAGCCCCGTTCCGTCCTGCGCAGGGACAGGTCGATCGGCTTCCACTCCCCGCCGACCTTGGCGCGGATCGGCGACACATGGATCTCGCGGGACATCAGGCCGTCACCACGCGCCCAGGTGGTGGAGTTGGCCGTACGGAGCGAGGTGACCTCCACCGGATTTCCGGTCCTCGACGCCCGGGTGATGGCTTCGCTCTCGCTCACCGCGGAAGTGGTCTTAGCCGCACGGGACTTGGCGTGGGCGTCGGGCTCCGTATCGGCCCAGCGCAACCCGGCGTAGGTCAGTCCGCTCGCGGCCACGCCGGCCGCGCAGACCATGGCGATGGCGCGCCGGCCGGGCAGGCGGTAGCGCTGGCCGGGCAGGCGGTACCGGCGTTGCGACATGAGCGAGTTCCCCCCTCGGTCCCGGCGTGCGGCGGATCGCCGACCGGAGCTACGAAGCCACTCGTACGGATCCGGATCGTCCGGGCACACGGAGTGAGCGAGCGAGCAGAGCATGACGCATTGGTGATCAGCTGTCACCCCAAAGTGATGATGATCACTTTCTGCACGTTTTCTCTGGTCAATCTTCTCAACTCCCCTACAGAATCGGCGCGTTCTGCATCCGGCCTGCATCCGGACCGCACTCCATCCGCACTCCATGTGGCGTCTCTGGGGGATCTGGCGTGTCTCGTCTGTCTGAAACTCGCCGTCGGCGACGTCGTGTTCGTCGCACTCTCGTGCCCGGGCTCGGCCTCGCCCTGCTGGTGGCGCTGCTGCCCGCACAGGCGGCGCTGGCGATCCCGCCCGACCCGGCAAAGGCGGGGCGCGAGGAACTGACCCTGGAGAAGCTCGATCAGGACCAGGCGGTGTCCGGCAAGACGGTCAACAGGAACCTGGACAGCCTGAAGACCGAGACCCCGGAGGACCTTCAGCAGGCACCCTCGGGCACGACCACCGTGCCGCCCGCCGACACCGGCTCGGTCACCTTCGGCTCCGGCTCGGGTGCCTCCGGCGCGGGTGCCAAGGCGGCTTCCGCCCCTGCCACCGCCGTGAACCTCGTGTCGGACGTGACCCCCGTGGCGGACCTGCCCGTCAGCCTGGGGCAGGCGCCGGGGGAAGCCGCGCCGACCGGCACCTGGGAGGTCACGGTCGCCGGCCGGACGGAGACGGTCGCGCGGGGACTCGACGGCGCGCTGCTCACCGTACGGCCCCCGGCCTCCGGAGCGGTGCCGGTCGCCGTGCGGTTCGACTACGAGAAGTTCAAGAATCTGTACGGCGCCGACTGGGCCTCGCGGCTGCGCCTCGTCCAGTTCCCCGCGTGCTACCCGACCACCCCTGACCTGGAGGAGTGTCAGGCGTACGAGGAGTTGGAGACGGTCAACGACACCGCCACCGGAACGGTCACCGCCACGGTCGACACAGAGGCAGGTACGGCGGCAGAGGGGGCGGCGCCGGAAGGGGCGGCGGATACGGCCGCGGACCAGTCGGCGGCTGACCGGACGGCATCCGCATCAGCCGCATCCGCAGCCAGTGGTGGCGTCGTGCTCGGCCTCACCGACTCCGGCGCGGGCACGGGCGGTTCCTTCACCGCGAGCCCGCTGGCCTCCAGCGGAACCTGGGCCGCGGGCGGCTCGTCCGGTTCCTTCTCCTGGTCGTATCCGCTGACCGTGCCCCCGACCCCGGCGGGCCCCTCGCCCAACATCTCCCTCGCGTACGACTCGCAGGAGGTGGACGGCAAGACGGCCGTCTCCTCGCCGCAGACCTCATGGATCGGCGAAGGCTGGGAGTACGAGCCCGGCCATATCGAGCGGCGCTACCGCTCCTGCAAGGACGACACCAAGACGCTGAAGGCCGGCACCCCCAACAACACCGCCAAGAAGGACCGGACGTCCGACCTGTGCTGGGTGTCGTACAACGCCGTGATGTCGCTGAACGGCCGCACCACTGAGCTGGTCAGGGAGGGCGACACCAACACGTACCGCCCGCAGAACGACGACGGCACGCGCGTCGAGCTGAAGACCGGCGCCGCCAACGGCGCCTACGACGGCGAGTACTGGGTGGTCACCACCCCGGACGGCACGACGTACTCCTACGGACTGAACGCGGTCGGCGGCGGCCATGCCACCACCAACTCCGTCTCCACCGTGCCCGTCTACAGCAACCACCCCGACGAGCCCTGCCACTCCGCCACCTTCGCGGGCTCCCGCTGCGGCGCGGGCAGTCAGATGGCGTGGCAGTGGGGCATGGACAAGGTCGTCGACGTCCACGGCAACGCGATGGTCGTCAACTGGAAGCAGGAGGCCAACTACTACGCCGTCAACAAGAAGACCAAGTCTCCGGAGAGATACGACCGGGCCGCCTATCCCGTCTCCATCGAGTACGGGATGCGCACCGCCGACCTGACCAAGCCGTCCGCCACCGTCGAGTTCGGCGTCCAGCAGCGCTGCCTGAAGTCGGCCACCGCCTGCGACCCGGCGAACTTCGCCAAGACCGACGACCCCGGCGCGTACCGCCCCTGGTGGGACACGCCCGGCAACCTCAACTGCAAGTCCACGTCGAAGCTCTGCCCCGCCTTCCCGTCCTTCTGGACCCAGCTCCGCCTCGACACGGTGACCACCAAGGCCGTCCGCGCCGACCAGAACGGCACCCGGACGGGACTTGGCAAGGTCGACACGTACACCCTCCACCAGTCCTTCCCCGAGGACTGGTACGACACGTCCCCCGGCCTGTGGCTCAACTCGATCACCCGCAGAGGCTTCGCCCCCGGCGACACCACCGGCACCCTCCAGTCGAAGGACGGCGTCAGCTTCGGCGAGTACCGGGTGGGCTCCTCCTCCCCGCTGCGCGCCCGCCTGAGGGACCGCCAGCTCCCCAACCGGGTGCCGACCGGACCGGGCGACCAGACCCCCGGCTTCACCCGTCCGCGCATCGGTACGGTCGCCACCGAGAACGGCGGCGACATCCAGGTCGAGTACACCGGCGGCTGCGCGGCCGAGCCCGCCACCGACAAGGGCAGGAACAACACCACCTGCTACCCGGTGCGTTGGTCCCCGGACGGGGAGGAGAAGACCCCGGCCAAGGCGTGGTTCAACAAGTACGTCGTCTCCTCCGTCACCGAGACCGACCGGGTCACCACGCACGGCAAGCCCGTCGTGACCGCGTACAAGTACACCTCCCCCGCCTGGCAGAAGGCCGACAACGAGTTTCTGCGGCCGGCGCTGCGCACGTACAGCGTGTGGCGCGGCTACCGGCAGGTCGCCGTCACCAAGGGCAGCAAGTCCACCTCCCAGCAGGGCGATCCGCAGTCCCAGTCGTACACCGTCACCCGTTTCTTCCAGGGCGCGGGCGGCCAGGTGAAGGACTCCCAGGACACCGTCGTCCTGCTCGCCGACGACGCACCGCAGTACGCGGGCATGACCGCCGAGACGCTCACCTACACGAACTCCGACAGCGAGCCCCTCACCCGCGCCCTGACCTTCCCCAAGTCGAAGGGAACGGCCTCCAGACCCCGCCAGGCCGAGGACGGCACCGACATCGATCCGCTGCTCGCCCACCGCACCTGGGTGGCGCGCACCGACACGATCCAGACGGTCCGTACAAGCTGGCGGGCGGTACGGACCGAGACGACCGTCGACGACACGTACGGGCTGCCCACCCAGCTGGAGATGTCGGTCGTCAAGCCCAACGGCACCGGCGAGACCCTCAGCGACCAGGTCTGCCTGCGGACCTCCTACGTCCACAACACGGCCGACTGGATCATCGGCAAGGCCAAGGAGACCCGCTCCACCGCCACGCCCTGCTCCCGCTTCGACACCGCCGACCCCGCTACCGAGCTGCTGAGTTCGGCCCGTACCTCCTTCGACGGCCAGGCGTGGGGAGCCGCCCCGACCAAGGGGCTGGAGACAACGATCGCGGAGCTCAACGGCGCGGGCTCGGCGCACTCCGTGACCACCACCACGTCGTACGACCCGCTCGGCCGCGTCCGGAAGGTCAGCACGCCGCTCACCGGCACCTCGGAGACGGTCTACACCCCGGGCGACAGCGGCGGCCCCGTCACCGCCGTCAAGCAGATCAACGCGAAGGGCCACGCCTCCACCACCGCCTACGACCCGGGGCGCGCCCTCGCCCTGACGGCCACCGACCAGAACGGGCGGGTCACCAGAACCGCGTACGACGCGCTCGGCCGCCTGGTCAAGGGCTGGTCGCCGGGCCGCTCCTCGGGCGACCAGTCCCCGGACACCCAGATCTCCTACCGCGCCGCCGTCGCCACGCCCGACGAGACACGCCCCGCGGCTGTCACCGTCAAGTCCCTCAAGGACGACGGGAGTTACGCGAACGAGGTCACCCTCTACGACGGCCTGGGGCGGACGGTGCAGACGCAGACCGAGGCCCACGGCGCCGGCCGGATCATCACCGACACCAAGTACAACGACCACGGCCTGGTCCTGGAGCAGACTGGCGGCTACCTCGCCCAGGGCGAGCCGGAGACTAAACTCTTCGCCCGCGTCTCGGAATCCCTCGTACCGAACAAGACCAAGACGCGGTACGACGGCCTCGAACGCCCGGTGCGCGCCTCCGTCTACCACGGCGCCGACTTCAAGTACGCGACGTACACCACCTACGGTGACGACTACGTCTATGTCGACCCGCCGGGCCAGACCGCCCCGACCACCCAGAGCTCCACCGACGCGCTGGGGCGGGTCACCTCGGTCCAGCACTACACCAAGGCCGGCGGCACCGGCACCAGCCGGACGACGAAGTACACGTACGACGCGCGGGGCAACCACACCAAGGTCACCGACCCGGCCGGCAACGCCTGGGAGTACACGTACGACGTCCGCGGGCGCCTGACCAGCTCCACGGACCCCGACACCGGTACCTCCACCTTCGCGTACGACGACGCCGACCGCAGGACGCGGGCCACCGACGCGCTCGGCAAGAGCGTCCACACCCAGTACGACGAACTCGACCGCGTGGTCGCCGTCCGTGCGGGCTCGGCGACCTCGGCGCCGGTCAAGGAGTTCACGTACGACACCCTGCCCGGCGCGACCGGCCTGCCCGTCGCCTCGATCCGGCACGACTCCACCGGCGACTACATCGACCGCGTCACCGGCTACGACACGGACTACCAGGTCACCGGGCGGGAGACGGTCATCCCGTCCCACGCGACGACCGCCGGGCTGTCCGGAACGTACGCCTACTCCTACGCCTACACGCCCACCGGAAAGCCACTGTCGGTCACCCTCCCCGCGAAGGGCGGCCTGGCCGCCGAGAAGGTCGTCATGCGGTACGACGACGACGGTCTGCCGGAATCCACCTCGGGGATCTCCTGGTACACCTCCGACATCACCTACTCCCCGTACGGCGAGCCGCTGCGCTCGGTCAGCGGGTCGCAGCCCTCGCGTGTCTGGACCACCAACTTCGTGGACCAGCACACCGGGAGCCTCCAGCGCACGGTCACCGACCGCGAGACCGCGGGCACCTACCGGGTCGCGGACAGCTACTACGCGTACGACGCCTCGGGCACCATCACCTCCAACGCCCGCAAGCTCACCGACGCGTCCGGCTCCACCTGGGACAACCAGTGCTACACCTACGACGCACTGGGCGAGTTGGTCCACGCCTGGACATCGAGCCTCACCCCCGGCACCTCGGGCACCGGCTGCCGCTCGTCCGGCGGCACCGACTGGGGCTACCGCGCCGACGGAGAACCGTCCAGCGGCCCCGTCGCGGACGCGCCCACCACGGCGACCGACACCACAACTCCCAGCGCCGGCCTGACCACCTCACTGGCCGCGGCGGCGCCCGCGGCGACGACGGTCTCGACGGGCACCACGGCGTACCGCCAGTCCTTCACGTACGACTGGCTGGGCAACCGGGCCACGCTGACGGACCACGACCCGGCCGACGCGACATCGAGCGTCACGTACACCTCCCGGTACGGCCGCCAGGTCACCGGCAAGGGCCTGGTCCAGCCGCACACGCTCACCTCGGTGTCCGCCACGGCGGGCGGCAAGGGCAGCGCCTACACCTACGACGACGTCGGCAACACCACGGTCCGCGACCTCCCCGCCACCACCCAGAACCTGGCCTGGACGGCGGAGAACAAGCTCGACACGATCACCGACGACGGCGTGAAGACGCGGTACGTGTACGACGCGGCGGGCAACCGGATCCTGGAGAACTCACCCACCGGCTCCACTCTCTACCTCGGCGAGACCGAGCTGACCACGGACGCCACCGGCAAGATCACCCGCGCCTCCCGCGCGTACTCCCAGCCGGGCGCCCCGACGGTCGTTCGCACCACGGTCAACGGTGCCACCACGGGCCACACCCTCAACGCGCTGATCTCCGACCACCTCGGCACCGCCAATACGACGGTCGAACTGGGCGCGTCCCAGACGGTCACGCGCCGCGCCTTCAAACCGTACGGCGAGGCCCGCGGCCCGAAGCCGGCCCTCTGGCCGAACAAACGCGGCTACCTGGGCACCGGCATCGACGACGCGGCCACGGGCCTGACCCACCTCGGCGCCCGCGAATACGACCAGGCGGCGGGCCGCTTCCTCTCGGCTGACCCGGTCATCGACGTGACCGAGCCGCTCCAGATGAACGGCTACGCGTACGCGGGGAACAGCCCGGTCAGTTCGAGCGACCCTACGGGGCTGTGCCCGGCGGAGATCTGCGGCGCGGGGAAGGCGAACCCGGGCAGCGGCGCGGGCCAGGCGGAGGCGGCCAAAGCCGCGAAACGCCAGGAGAAGGAAGGCTCCAACCCGTACAAGGGCGCGACGGTCACGTACACGATCACCAAGACGGTCACGGTGACCAAGCCCGCCCCCTGCGACTTCATCTGCAAGGCCAAGGGCTTCTGGAAGAAGTACAAGACCGAGATCATCACCATCACCACCGAAGTGGTGGTGGGCGTGGCCTGCGGCTCGGTAGCGGTCGGCGCGGGCGTGGTGACGGGTGGAGTCGGCGCCGTGGCGGTGGGAGCGTCCTGCGGAGCCATCGCGGGCGGCGTGGCCGGAGCGGTCGGCAATGCGCTGGACTCCGAGGCGGACAAGAGCCTGGGCGGCTTCGCGAAGGCGGCCGGCAAGGGAGCCGTGGTCGGGGGAGTCACCGGGGCGGCCGGCGGAGCGATCGGCAAGGCGGTCGCCAAGGGTGCCAAGGCGGTCGCTTCCAAGGTCGTCAAACGGGGAAGCGGGGGCGGCAGCCCAAAGGGCAGCGGCGGCGGAGCGACGGGTGGCGGTGGCGGCGGTGGTTGCAAGTCGCCGAACAGCTTCCTCCCGAAGACGGAGGTCCTGCTGGCGGACGGCACCCGAAAGAAGATCGCCGACGTAAAGGTCGGAGACCGGGTTCTCGCCACGGACCCGAAGACCGGCGAGACGGTCGCGAAGCCGGTCACTGCCGAGATCATCGGCAAGGGCACCAAGAATCTGGTCAGGGTCACCATCGACCTGGACGGCAAGAAGGGCGACAGAACCGCCTCCGTCACGGCAACGGGCAAACACCCCTTCTGGGTCCCGGAACTCGACGAGTGGATCAACGCCAGGGACCTCCACCCGGGCCAGTGGCTCCGCACCAGCAGCAGCGTCCACGTCCAGATCACCGCGATCAAAACCTGGACCCAGCCCGCCACGGTCCACAACCTCACCGTCGCCGACATCCACACGTACTATGTGCTGGCTGGGGCCGCGCCGGTTCTCGTTCACAACTGCAACGAAGTCCCCGACACCCTCTATCACTACACGACCGAGGATGGGATGAACGGAATTCGCGAAAGTGGCGAGCTTTGGCCGTCCACAAAGGCAGCAAGGCCGACTGACGCAAAATACGGTGATGGCCAATACTTCACAGATGTCAAGCCGGGAACCAAGCGTCCTGGTCAGCTCGCCAGGGCCTTGCACGGAACTCCGTGGGGCGGGCAGAGGTACAGCCACTACGTTGCGATCGATGTTCGTGGACTCAATGTGGTGAAAGCTCCGGATCGCGAGGGTGTCTTCGTTCTCAACGGCGGTGTACTCGACGTGTCGAGCAGGATCGTAGGTCATGGTAGGGGGCCGATAGGGCCATGAGGTACCTCAAGGTGGTATGGCATCACGACTTTCCTGACGAGCCTGTGACCCTCTTCAGCGAAATCGATGACGAGCGATACGAAGTGCGTAAGGTCGATGTTTATCGGGATGGCCGATATGACTTTGCTGATTCGGTCACTTCGAAGGGGACGACGATGCTTGGGGAGATAGCTACGCCGAGCATCGAGGAGCTTGCCGCACTAGATGAATTCACTCCGTCTGAAATAGAAGTCGGAGAATTCGAGGCCGTCTGGCGGCGTGCCACGCGAAATTAGTCCCCGATTTCGTTTTCGACGAAATTGAGCCCCTCCCGGAAGTTGTTCTCGGGAGGGGCTCTTGGGGTGTCTGACGGCAACGGTGACGGCAACGTCAGCGGACGGTGGCTGTGGTGGGTGGGTCGTCGGGGCCGTCGTTGCCCCGGCCGAGGGCTTCTCCGAGGGTGTCGATGGCCTGGCGTTGGAGGCGGAGCCGGACGTGGGCGTAGACGCCGGCAGTGACGCCGATGTGGGCGTGGCCGAGGAGTTCCTTGATGACGACGAGGTCGACGCCCTGTTCCAGGAGCAGGGTGGCGGTCGAGTGCCGGAGATCGTGGAAGCGGATCGTCCGGAGCCCGGCCTTGTTGAGGAGGCGGCGGAAGCGGCGGGTGAGGTTGCCAGGGTCGAGCGGCCTGCCCTTCGGGGTGGTGAAGACGAGCCCGTTGTCCGTCCAGCCCGTTCCGGCCGCCTGGCGCTCTTCCTGCTGTCGTTCCCGGTGGATCTTGAGGGAGCTGATGCACTCGGTGGGGAGGGCGATGCGACGTTCGGAGGCGAGCGTCTTGGTGTTCAGGACGGTCAGGCCCTGGCTGCGGGTGCGCTGGAGGGAGCGGTGGATGGTGGCGGTGCCGCCGTCGAGGTCGAGGTCTTCCCAGTGGAGGCCGAGAAGTTCGCCTTTGCGGAGTCCGGTGCGCAGGGCGAGTTCGTACAGGGCGTGAAGCCGGTCGTCGGCGGCGGTCCGGAGGAATTGACGGGCTTCGGCGGCGGTGAGCGGCTGGAAGCGCCGGGAGCGGGGCGTGGTGGTCTTGACGTTGCGGGCGACGTTGCGCGGGAGTTCGTCCTCGCGGACGGCGTGTTCCAGGGCGGACTTGAGGACGGCGTGGACGTACGTCACGGTCAGCGGGGACAGCCGCTTGTCGCAGCACTGGCCGATGGCGCAGCAGGACCTCCGAACAGTGTCCCGGTTCTGGGCGCAGCACTGGCAGGTGGTGCGGAGTCCGTCGAGGAAGGTGCGGACGTCGCGGGTGGTGAGCCGGGCGAGCTTCTTGGTGCCGAGGCCGGGGTTGAGGTGGAGGCGGATGGAGGCGGCATAGCGGGTGTGGGTGTTCTCCCGCAGGTGGTGCACGGCGACGCCGTCGAGCCAGTACGCGAGGTAGGCGCTCACGGTGCTGTCGGCCGCCGCAATGGGGAGGCCAGGCGTACCAGATCAGGCAGGTTGGTTCGACTGAATACCATGCCACCGGTGGTGGAACGCAGGTTTGGGCCGACGGTCTCGATATCAATAATTCCGAACTGTTGGACGCCAAGTACGTTGGCAGTTCAGGTCGGAGTCCTTTCGTGCCAGGCGGGAAGGTGCCTGGATTTATCCAGGCGAAGATTGACGCCAAGATGGGCGACGAATTTTCGCGATATGCGACGGTTATCAACGATCCGGGGAATCCGTTGACCGGGTTGCGAGTCGTTACCAACGAGCCGGGCGCCGTACCGTACTTTACAGACCTGATGCAGCAATATGGTGTACCCGGATCTGTAGTCTTGAGCCCATAGGAAAGGAGTGGGTCAGTGACGTATCTAGCCATCTTTGAGGGTCGGAGTCGCGGGGTTCGGCGCTCGGATCTGATTGCTGCCTTGGAGCGCGACTGGCCGACCGCTGTGATCCATGAACGCCAAGGATCGCAGGAGTCGAGGGATGTGGTTTGGAGCTATTCGGAGGGCAGTCAGGAGCTGGAGGGCTACTCCCATGCGGACGGAACTTGCATCTACCTCGATTCCCCTCTCGGCTTGGCCGCGCGGTTTTCTATCTGGTTCCGTGAATTGATTCCGGAAGATATTGATTTGGTTTTTTGTGATGATGAATATAACTTCAGTGGAAATATTGAGACAGGTATGAGAGTTGATAAAGTTGCCGTCATCGCTGCTGATTTCTAATCTTTCTTGACAAAGGTGCGGTGGGAAGTGGCATCGCATTTCTTCGCGAATTCAGAGATCCCGCGGCAGTTGTCGACGGCAACGTCAGCGGACGACGCCCCGGTCCCAGCCATCGGCTGTACCGGTTGCTCTGCGTGCCGGTGGTTCCAGTACGGCCGCAGTCGAAGGCCACGGGACGAGAGACGTCCAACCGACCACGGGCATCGTCTCGTTGTAGTGGGGCGCGAACTCCGCGGTGATGATGGGCGGCATCCGATAGCCCTGGCCGCGTACGTGTTCCGTGAACGCCTCGGGGAGCGCGACGTGATGGGTCTCGACATAGTGTGGGAAGTCCTGGCGCCAGAGCCAGGTGCCGTCCGTGAGCAGTGATGAGCAGCCCGCGGAGTGCCGGTGAGGGAGCCCGGTGATGACGTCGTGGCCGAATTCCATGACGTCGATGAGGTAGTGGCCGGCATCCAGGTAGGCCGCCAGGTCCGGCTCGTCCGGCTCGCCTGTGGGGCGGATCGCGTCGTGCAGGGAGCCGTTCGGTTGGCCGGGGTCGTCGTCGAGTTCGTCGTAGAAGCCCAGCAATCCCAGCACCGTGTCTCTCTTTCGTTGGCGGGCCTTCTCGTGCTGTCGGAAGGCAAGTTGGCAGAGGGGGACCGTAGTTCATGTAAGGGACCGTGGAGGGTCGCGGGGGGGCTGTGGTGGTCGCCCGCAGGGGTGATGGTTCGAGGTTTGCGTCACGCTGCGTGGCCGGATGTGCGTAGGGTCGCGCGTAATAGCGCGCCTACGGATGGTTGTCAGCCTGTTTGGTGAGGTGTGTCCGTCCGGTGTCCCTTCGTGGGCGACCGCGTGCTGAGCCGGTGCGGTGACTGACGTCGATCTCGGAGGTGCGCGCGGTGGGTGCGGGCAGGAGCGGTATGGACGGAGTGGACCGGGCGGACGGGCCCGAGTGGGGGCCGGACTTCGAGGACGACGACTCGGGGGCCGTCGTCGCGGCGCTCGGGCGGCAGATCAAGCTCTGGCGGACGGCGGCCGGGCTGAGTCAGGCCGAGTTCGGTGCGGCGATCGGCTACGGCGAGAACCAGGTCTACAAGGTGGAGGCCGGCAGCCGCATCCCACGGCCGGAGTTCCTGGATCGGGCGGACGAAGTGCTGGGCGCGGGCGGTCGGATCGCCGCGATGAAGGAGGACATGGCGGAGGCGCGCTACCCGAAGAAGGTCCGGGGCGTGAAGAAGCTGGAGGATGAGGCCGTCGAGCTGCTGGCCTACAACAACTCCGTCATCGAAGGGCTGTTGCAGACCGAGGAGTACGCGGAGGCCGTGTTCGGCAACCGACGGCCGCCCTTCTCCGAGGAGGAGGTGGAGCGGAGGATGGCCGGGCGTACGGCGCGGAAGCAGATCCTCGGCTCACCGACCGCGCAGCCCGTCTTCAGCTTTGTTCAGTGCGAGGCCACGCTCCGCCGCGAGATCGGGGGCAGAATGGTGCTGCGACGCCAGCTCGAACACCTTTTGGGGGTGGGGCGGTTGCGTAATGTGGATCTCCAAGTGCTGCCGTTGAGCTGCGCGGAGAACTCTGGTCTCGGAGGGTCGTTCCGGCTGCTCAGGCTGAAGGACGGGACGACGATCGCGCTGAACGAGATCCAGCTCCTCAGCCGCGTGATCTCCAACCCCAGGGAGGTCCAGCTCCTGGACATCCGCTACGGGGTGCTCCGGGCGCAGGCACTTACTCCTCGGGATTCGCTGGCCTTCATCGAAAAACTGCTGGGAGAGACATGACCCTCAAGCCTTCCGCCGGAGACGCCGCAAACCTGGCGTGGTTCAAGAGCAGCTACAGCACGGACGACGGCCCATCGTGCGTCGAGGTCGCCGCCACCCCGCGCACGGTCCATGTCCGTGACTCCAAGGACGTACGGCTGCCCTCCCTCGGCTTCGCCGCCGCCGCGTGGGCCGACTTCGTCCCGTATGCCTCCGAGAGCTGAAACTGGGCGCTGCCCGGCCTTCTCCGCTCTCTCTGCTGGGGTGATGCCCCCCGAGGGGGGTTACGGGGCCGTGTACTCCTCATCCAGGCGCTCGCGGTAGAAGTGGATCCGCTCCCGGCAGTCCCTGATGATCTCGTCCCATGTTCGGACCCACATGCGGTACGTGGGATGGGAGACCGCGCACCCCGGAGCCCGGTCCCGCTGGTGGGTCAATTGCGTGATCGTGTCGTCCAGCTCCTTACCGATGAGCCAGAAGTCCCAGGTCACGGGGGTGTCTCTGAACCTCGGGTCCTCCCTCACGGCGCGCGCGTAGGTGCATGCCCGCGCGAAGTCGGCCATGTCCAGCGTGAGGTCCACTCGTTTGACCTCGGCTATCAGGTGGTGCCGTTCGCCGTGCCGCAGCAGGGCCGCTCGCGACAGCATGCGGCCGGCGGCGTCGCCGTGACCGTCCGTCCTCGGGGGCGCGGGCGCTGGCGCGCGTACCGGCAGGCCCAGCAGAGGGGAGTGCCGGTACGCGGTCTCCGTCAGGGCCCGGTCGCTCACATGCAGCCCGTACTCCTCGCCGAGGACCCAGCACTCGCCTTCGAGGATGTGGCGCAGAGTGATGTGCCGCTCGGCTCCACCCTTGACCTGGGGATCGAATGCCAGGCGCTCAAGGGCCGCCAGGATGTGGAGACGCCGCGCAGGGTCGGTTGACGCCTCGGTGGGGGTCGAGTGATGGCGGACACGCCCGGCGGGGCCCTCCCGCTCCTGTTCGGCGGGAGCGGAGAACTCCTGTGGTGGCTTCGGCATGGGCGCCCCGGGCCTTTCGTGCGCCGAGCGGGTACGAGGTGAGCGTAGCGCCCTGGCGGCACTCTCCGTGGCGGAACGGTCGCCGATGGTCGCCGGGTGTGCGGTGAGGGAATGGTCCGACCGGTGTCGATCGGCGCCGAAGATTCGGCGATCGCGGCGTGGGGTACGCTTTCCGGCCCGATTGGCCAGGGTCAAGGGCCCTGTGGCACACTGTTCAGGTTGCTCGGTTGAGTGCCAATGCTGCGCGCCTCCCGCCGGGAGGACCGGAAGCGAGTCCCACAGTACTCGTCGTCTCCAACTGCCTTACGGGGCAGCGCTGGGGCCGGACGTACGGGAATCTTCCGGGAAGTGTCAGCGGGGTACCGGCCAGGCTCCCGGTGGCGGAACGCGATGTACCCGCGGTTCTCCCCGGCTCGCGGACGTTGGGCCCGCACCCCTTGCAGGGAAAATCCTTCGGGAGATTTTCATGGACGGGGCGGCGACACGCCCGACCGCGTGGGTCGGAGAAGAGCCCGGAACCACCGGGTCCCAGAGCGTTACGAGAGACAGGACTACGAAGCAGCCATGGCGGGACAGAAGATCCGCATCCGGCTCAAGGCCTACGACCACGAGGTCATCGACTCCTCGGCGAAGAAGATCGTCGAGACGGTGACGCGTACTGGTGCGTCGGTCGCGGGCCCGGTGCCGCTGCCCACTGAGAAGAACGTGTACTGCGTCATCAAGTCGCCGCACAAGTACAAGGACTCGCGCGAGCACTTCGAGATGCGCACGCACAAGCGCCTGATCGACATCCTCGACCCGACGCCCAAGACCGTTGACTCGCTGATGCGCCTGGACCTTCCGGCCGGCGTTGACATCGAGATCAAGCTCTGAGAGGCGCGGAAGAGATGGCAAAGCAGATCAAGGGTGTCCTGGGCGAGAAGCTCGGCATGACCCAGGTCTGGGACGAGAACAACCGTGTCGTCCCGGTGACCGTGGTCAAGGCCGGACCCTGCGTCGTTACCCAGGTCCGTACGAATGACTCCGACGGCTACGAGTCGGTCCAGATCGCCTTCGGCGAGATCGACCCGCGCAAGGTGAACAAGCCCCTCAAGGGCCACTTCGCCAAGGCCGACGTGACCCCCCGCCGCCACCTGGTGGAGCTGCGGACCTCCGACGCGAGCGAGTACACGCTCGGCCAGGAGATCACCGCCGCCACGTTCGAGTCCGGCGTCAAGGTCGACGTCACGGGCAAGAGCAAGGGCAAGGGCTTCGCCGGTGTCATGAAGCGTCACAACTTCAAGGGCCTCGGCGCCGGTCACGGCACCCAGCGCAAGCACCGCTCTCCCGGTTCCATCGGTGGCTGCGCCACCCCGGGCCGTGTGTTCAAGGGCCTCCGCATGGCGGGCCGCATGGGCAACGAGCGGGTCACCACCCAGAACCTGACCGTTCACGCCGTTGACGCGGAGAAGGGCCTGCTCCTGATCAAGGGTGCGGTTCCTGGTCCGAACGGCGGCCTCGTCCTGGTCCGTACCGCGGCCAAGGGGGCCTGAGGTAACTGATGAGCACCGTTGACATCCTTTCGCCGGCAGGCGACAAGGCCGGGACCGTCGAACTCCCCGCGGAGATCTTCGACGCCAAGGTCAGCATCCCGCTGATCCACCAGGTCGTTGTCGCCCAGCTGGCCGCTGCCCGACAGGGCACGCACAAGACCAAGACCCGCGGCGAGGTCCGTGGCGGTGGCAAGAAGCCGTACCGCCAGAAGGGCACCGGCCGCGCCCGTCAGGGTTCGACCCGCGCTCCGCAGTTCGCCGGTGGTGGCGTCGTCCACGGCCCCGTGCCGCGTGACTACTCGCAGCGGACCCCGAAGAAGATGAAGGCCGCCGCCCTGCGCGGTGCCCTCACCGACCGGGCCCGTCACTCCCGTATCCACGTCGTCTCCGGCGTGGTGGACGGGACGGTCTCCACCAAGGCCGCGAAGACGCTGCTCGGCAAGATCTCCGAGCGCAAGAACGTGCTCCTGATCGCCGAGCGCTCCGACGAGGCCGCGTGGCTCTCCGCCCGCAACCTGCCCCAGGTGCACATCCTGGCGCCGGGCCAGCTGAACACGTACGACGTGATCGTCTCCGACGACGTGGTCTTCACCCAGGCCGCTTTCGAGTCCTTCGTGTCTGGCCCCAAGGCCGACAACAACGAAGGGGACGAAGCCTGATGGCCGAGATCACCAGCAAGTCCTTCCACGACCACCGCGACATTCTTGTCAAGCCGGTTGTGTCCGAGAAGAGCTACGCGCTGCTCGACGAGAACAAGTACACGTTCATCGTGGCGCCCACGGCCAACAAGACCCAGATCAAGCAGGCCGTGGAAGCGGTCTTCTCGGTCAAGGTCGCCGGGGTCAACACGATCAACCGCCAGGGCAAGCGCAAGCGCACCCGCACCGGTTTCGGTAAGCGCGCCAACACCAAGCGCGCCATCGTGACCCTCGCTGAGGGCGACCGTATCGACATCTTCGGCGGACCGACCTCCTGACGGAGGTCGAGACGTCCAGGATCCGGAATTCTTCCGAGGACTGAGAGACAATGGGTATCCGCAAGTACAAGCCGACGACCCCGGGCCGTCGTGGCTCCAGCGTCGCCGACTTTGTCGAGATCACGCGGTCCACGCCGGAGAAGTCGCTGGTCCGCCCGCTGCACAGCAAGGGCGGCCGTAACAACGCCGGTCGTGTGACCGTTCGCCACCAGGGTGGTGGCCACAAGCGCGCCTACCGCGTGATCGACTTCCGTCGTCACGACAAGGACGGCGTGCCTGCCAAGGTCGCGCACATCGAGTACGACCCGAACCGCACCGCGCGCATCGCGCTGCTCCACTACGCGGACGGCGAGAAGCGCTACATCATCGCCCCCCGTGGCCTGGCGCAGGGCGCCCGTGTCGAGAACGGTCCGGCCGCCGACATCAAGCCCGGCAACAACCTGGCGCTGCGCAACATCCCGGTCGGTACGACCATCCACGCCATCGAGCTGCGGCCCGGCGGCGGCGCGAAGTTCGCCCGCTCCGCGGGTGCCTCCGTGCAGCTGCTGGCGAAGGAGGGCTCCATGGCCCACCTGCGCATGCCGTCCGGCGAGATCCGGCTGGTCGACGTCCGCTGCCGCGCCACCATCGGCGAGGTCGGCAACGCCGAGCAGTCGAACATCAACTGGGGCAAGGCCGGCCGTATGCGCTGGAAGGGCGTTCGCCCGACCGTCCGCGGTGTCGCGATGAACCCGGTCGACCACCCGCACGGTGGTGGTGAGGGCAAGACCTCCGGTGGTCGCCACCCGGTCAGCCCGTGGGGTCAGAAGGAGGGTCGTACTCGCTCGCCGAAGAAGGCATCGAGCAAGTACATCGTCCGCCGCCGCAAGACGAACAAGAAGCGCTAGGAGCGGGTTTAGATGCCGCGCAGTCTCAAGAAGGGGCCCTTCGTCGACGGACACCTCATCAAGAAGGTGGACGTACAGAACGAGGCAGGCACCAAGAACGTCATCAAGACCTGGTCCCGTCGCTCGATGATCGTCCCGGCCATGCTGGGTCACACCATCGCGGTGCACAACGGCAAGATCCACGTCCCGGTGTTCGTCACCGAGTCGATGGTCGGCCACAAGCTCGGCGAGTTCTCGCCGACTCGCACCTTCCGCGGCCACGTCAAGGACGACCGGAAGTCGAAGCGCCGCTAACGCGGGGTGACTGACTATGACTTACACCGAAGGGACAACCATGGAAGCCAGGGCCCAGGCGCGGTACATCCGCGTCACGCCCATGAAGGCCCGCCGCGTGGTGGACCTCATCCGTGGCATGGATGCCACGGAGGCTCAGGCGGTCCTGCGCTTCGCCCCGCAGGCCGCGAGCGTGCCCGTCGGCAAGGTGCTGGACAGCGCCATTGCCAACGCCGCGCACAACTACGACCACACCGACGCCAACTCGCTGGTCATCAGCGAGGCGTACGTGGACGAGGGTCCGACCCTGAAGCGGTTCCGGCCGCGCGCCCAGGGCCGTGCCTACCGGATCCGTAAGCGGACCAGCCACATCACCGTGGTCGTCAGCAGCAAGGAAGGAACCCGGTAATGGGCCAGAAGGTTAACCCGCATGGGTTCCGGCTCGGTATCACCACGGACTTCAAGTCCCGCTGGTATGCCGACAAGCTGTACAAGGACTACGTCAAGGAAGACGTCGCCATTCGTCGCATGATGACGAAGGGCATGGAGCGGGCCGGCATCTCCAAGGTGGAGATCGAGCGCACCCGCGACCGCGTCCGGGTCGACATCCACACCGCGCGTCCGGGCATCGTCATCGGCCGCCGCGGCGCCGAGGCCGACCGCATCCGCGGCGAGCTGGAGAAGCTGACCGGCAAGCAGGTCCAGCTGAACATCCTCGAGGTCAAGAACCCCGAGGTGGACGCTCAGCTCGTGGCCCAGGCCGTGGCCGAGCAGCTCTCCTCGCGTGTCTCCTTCCGTCGCGCCATGCGCAAGAGCATGCAGTCGACGATGAAGGCCGGCGCCAAGGGCATCAAGATCCAGTGCGGTGGCCGTCTCGGCGGCGCCGAGATGTCCCGCTCGGAGTTCTACCGCGAGGGCCGCGTGCCCCTGCACACGCTCCGCGCCAACGTGGACTACGGCTTCTTCGAGGCCAAGACGACCTTCGGCCGTATCGGTGTGAAGGTCTGGATCTACAAGGGCGACGTCAAGAACATCGCCGAGGTCCGCGCCGAGAACGCCGCGGCGCGCGCCGGCAACCGTCCCGCCCGCGGTGGCGGCAACGACCGTCCCGCCGGCCGTGGTGGCCGCGGTGGCGAGCGTGGCGGACGTGGCCGCAAGCCGCAGCAGAGCCCGGCTGCCGAGGCCCCCAAGGCCGACGCCACCGCCGCTCCTGCCGCCGAGGCGACGACCTCTTCTAACGGCGGAACGGAGGCCTGACCGAAATGCTGATCCCCCGTAGGGTCAAGCACCGCAAGCAGCACCACCCGAAGCGCAGCGGAATGTCCAAGGGTGGCACGCAGGTTGCGTTCGGCGAGTACGGCATCCAGGCGCTGACCCCCGCGTACGTGACGAACCGGCAGATCGAGTCCGCTCGTATCGCCATGACCCGTCACATCAAGCGTGGCGGCAAGGTCTGGATCAACATCTACCCGGACCGTCCGCTCACGAAGAAGCCCGCCGAGACCCGCATGGGTTCCGGTAAGGGTTCCCCCGAGTGGTGGATCGCCAACGTCAAGCCCGGTCGGGTGATGTTCGAGCTGTCCTACCCGAACGAGAAGATTGCGCGTGAGGCGCTTACCCGCGCTGCTCACAAGCTTCCGATGAAGTGCCGGATCGTTCGGCGCGAGGCAGGTGAGGCGTGATGGCGGCCGTGACCAAGGCGTCCGAACTGCGCGAGCTGGGCAACGAGGAGCTTGTCGACAAGCTCCGCGAGGCCAAGGAAGAGCTGTTCAACCTCCGCTTCCAGGCGGCGACCGGCCAGCTCGAAAACCACGGGCGGCTGAAGCTCGTGCGCAAGGACATCGCGCGGATCTACACCCTGATGCGTGAGCGCGAGCTGGGCATCGAGACGGTGGAGAACGCCTGATGACTGAGAACAACGTGACCGAGACCAACGCCACGACCGACCGCGGCTTCCGCAAGACCCGCGAGGGCCTGGTCGTCAGCGACAAGATGGACAAGACCGTCGTCGTCGCCGTCGAGGACCGCGTCAAGCACGCCCTGTACGGCAAGGTCATCCGCCGTACGAACAAGCTCAAGGCCCACGACGAGCAGAACGCCGCCGGCATCGGCGACCGCGTCCTCCTGATGGAGACCCGGCCGCTGTCCGCCACGAAGCGGTGGCGCATCGTCGAGATCCTCGAGAAGGCCAAGTAAAAACCCTCCGAGGGGGTTTCCTCTCGGAACAGTTCCGCCAGGCTCCGGGGGCCGTTCGGTGAACGGCCCCCGGGGAACCGGCAGACGATCAGGAGATAGACGTGATCCAGCAGGAGTCGCGACTGCGCGTCGCCGACAACACGGGTGCGAAGGAAATTCTCACCATCCGTGTTCTCGGTGGCTCGGGTCGCCGCTACGCGGGCATCGGTGACGTCATCGTCGCCACCGTCAAGGACGCGATCCCCGGTGGCAACGTGAAGAAGGGTGACGTCGTCAAGGCGGTCATCGTTCGCACCGTCAAGGAGCGTCGTCGTCAGGACGGCTCGTACATCCGCTTCGACGAGAACGCCGCTGTCATTCTGAAGAACGACGGCGACCCTCGTGGCACCCGTATCTTCGGCCCGGTGGGCCGTGAGCTGCGCGAGAAGAAGTTCATGAAGATCATCTCGCTCGCGCCGGAGGTGCTGTAAGCATGAAGATCAAGAAGGGCGACCTGGTTCAGGTCATCACCGGCAAGGACAAGGGCAAGCAGGGCAAGGTCATCGTGGCCTACCCCACGCAGGACCGTGTTCTCGTCGAGGGTGTCAACCGGGTCAAGAAGCACACCAAGGCCGGCCAGACGGCTCGCGGTTCGCAGACCGGTGGCATTGTGACCACCGAGGCCCCCATCCACGTGAGCAACGTTCAGCTCGTCGTGGAGAAGGACGGCAAGAAGGTCGTTACCCGCGTCGGCTACCGCTTTGACGACGAGGGCAACAAGATCCGCGTTGCCAAGCGGACCGGTGAGGACATCTGATGACTGCGACCACTACCGCGCCGCGTCTGAAGCTGCGCTACCGCGAGGAGATCGCCGGCAAGCTGCGTGAGGAGTTCTCGTACGAGAACGTCATGCAGATCCCCGGCCTCGTCAAGATCGTGGTCAACATGGGTGTGGGCGACGCCGCCCGCGACTCCAAGCTGATCGAGGGTGCCATCAAGGACCTCACCACGATCACCGGCCAGAAGCCGTCCGTCACCAAGGCCCGCAAGTCGATCGCGCAGTTCAAGCTGCGCGAGGGGCAGCCGATCGGCTGCCACGTCACCCTCCGCGGTGACCGCATGTGGGAGTTCCTGGACCGTACGCTGTCGCTCGCGCTGCCGCGTATCCGTGACTTCCGCGGCCTGTCGCCCAAGCAGTTCGACGGCCGTGGCAACTACACCTTCGGTCTCACGGAGCAGGTCATGTTCCACGAGATCGACCAGGACAAGATCGACCGGGTCCGGGGCATGGACATCACCGTGGTGACCACGGCGACCAACGACGACGAGGGTCGTGCCCTCCTTCGTCACCTCGGCTTCCCGTTCAAGGAGAACTGACCGTGGCGAAGAAGGCTCTGATCGCTAAGGCCGCCCGCAAGCCGAAGTTCGGCGTACGCGGCTACACCCGCTGCCAGCGCTGCGGCCGGCCCCACTCCGTCTACCGCAAGTTCGGCCTGTGCCGCGTGTGCCTTCGTGAGATGGCCCACCGTGGCGAGCTGCCGGGCGTGACCAAGAGTTCCTGGTAGTCCTGAATCCAGTTCGTCGGCCGAAGGCCGCCCTTGAGGGGCGGCGGTCGGGCGACGGGTGGGCAGAACTGCTCGAACTCTCGGTAAGCAATTTGGTTGGCGGGAGCCCTCCCTCACATGCCGTAGGCTTGTGGGGTTGGGCGCCTGCCGTCCATGACTGACTTACTACGCCGTAGGTCCCCGCACCGCACCCGTCCCGGCTCTGACCGGGGAGAGGGATGGCGCATACAGGAAACCCCGGCGAGAGAGGCCGAAGGCCAATTCATGACCATGACTGATCCCATCGCAGACATGCTCACGCGTCTGCGCAACGCGAACTCGGCATACCACGACGAAGTCGTGATGCCGCACAGCAAGATCAAGTCGCACATCGCGGAGATCCTCCAGCAGGAGGGCTTCATCACCGGCTGGAAGGTCGAGGACGCCGAGGTCGGCAAGAACCTCGTCCTGGAGCTGAAGTTCGGCCCGAACCGCGAGCGTTCGATCGCCGGCATCAAGCGCATCTCCAAGCCGGGTCTGCGTGTGTACGCGAAGTCCACCAACCTGCCGAAGGTCCTCGGTGGCCTGGGCGTGGCGATCATCTCCACGTCCCACGGTCTCCTGACCGGCCAGCAGGCAGGCAAGAAGGGCGTAGGTGGGGAAGTCCTCGCCTACGTCTGGTAGTCGGGAACGGAGGAAAAGCTCATGTCGCGAATCGGCAAGCTCCCCATCCAGGTTCCCGCCGGTGTGGACGTCACCATCGATGGCCGCACGGTCGCGGTGAAGGGCCCCAAGGGTTCCCTCTCGCACACCGTCGCCGCGCCGATCGAGGTCACCAAGGGCGAGGACGGCACCCTCTCGGTGCTGCGCCCCAACGACGAGCGTCAGAACAAGGCCCTGCACGGCCTGTCCCGCACGCTGGTGGCGAACATGATCACCGGCGTGACCACGGGATACATCAAGGCGCTCGAAATCAGCGGTGTCGGTTACCGCGTCCAGGCGAAGGGCTCCAACCTGGAGTTCGCCCTGGGCTACAGCCACCCGATCCTCATCGAGGCCCCCGAGGGCATCACCTTCAAGGTCGAGACGCCCACGAAGTTCACCGTCGAGGGCATCGACAAGCAGAAGGTCGGCGAGGTCGCCGCTAACATCCGCAAGCTGCGGAAGCCCGACCCGTACAAGGCCAAGGGCGTCAAGTACGCGGGCGAGGTCATCCGCCGCAAGGTCGGAAAGGCGGGTAAGTAAGCCATGGCATACGGTGTGAAGATCGCCAAGGGTGACGCGTACAAGCGCGCCGCCATCAAGCGCCGCCACATCCGCGTGCGCAAGCACGTCTCCGGCACGCCGGAGCGTCCGCGCCTCGTCGTGACGCGCTCCAACCGCAACATCGTGGCCCAGGTCATCGACGACATCGCGGGCCACACGCTCGCGTCCGCGTCGACCCTGGACACCTCGATCCGCGGTGGCGAGGGCGACAAGAGCGCCCAGGCGCAGAAGGTCGGCGCCCTGGTCGCCGAGCGCGCCAAGGCCGCGGGTGTCGAGGCTGTCGTGTTCGACCGTGGTGGCAACAGGTACGCCGGGCGCATTGCCGCTCTGGCTGACGCCGCCCGCGAAGCCGGGCTGAAGTTCTAGGCCCCGGTTCCGGGACTAACGGACGTAACAGAGAGAGGTAAATCCAATGGCTGGACCCCAGCGCCGCGGAAGCGGTGCCGGTGGCGGCGAGCGGCGGGACCGGAAGGGTCGCGACGGTGGCGCTGCCGCCGAGAAGACCGCTTACGTTGAGCGTGTCGTCGCGATCAACCGTGTCGCCAAGGTTGTGAAGGGTGGTCGTCGCTTCAGCTTCACCGCGCTGGTCGTGGTGGGCGACGGTGACGGCACCGTGGGTGTCGGTTACGGCAAGGCCAAGGAGGTGCCGGCCGCCATCGCCAAGGGTGTTGAGGAGGCCAAGAAGCACTTCTTCAAGGTCCCCCGTATCCAGGGCACCATCCCTCACCCGATCCAGGGCGAGAAGGCCGCGGGCGTCGTCCTGCTCAAGCCGGCGTCCCCCGGTACCGGTGTTATCGCCGGTGGCCCGGTGCGTGCCGTGCTGGAGTGCGCGGGCGTGCACGACATCCTGTCGAAGTCGCTCGGCTCGGACAACGCGATCAACATCGTGCACGCGACGGTGGCGGCCCTCCAGGGCCTGCAGCGTCCCGAGGAGATCGCGGCCCGCCGCGGTCTGCCCCTTGAGGACGTCGCGCCTGCCGCTCTGCTCCGTGCGCGTGCGGGAGCGGGTGCGTGATGGCCCGTCTCAAGATCACGCAGACGAAGTCGTACATCGGCAGCAAGCAGAACCACCGCGACACGCTGCGTTCGCTCGGGCTGAAGCGCCTGAACGACGTGGTGGTCAAGGAGGACCGTCCCGAGTTCCGCGGCATGGCGCAGACCGTGCGGCACCTCGTCACGGTCGAGGAGGTCGACTGACATGGCGGACAACAGCAACCCGCTGAAGGCACACGACCTCCGTCCTGCCCCGGGCGCCAAGACCGCCAAGACCCGTGTGGGTCGTGGTGAGGCGTCCAAGGGTAAGACCGCTGGTCGCGGTACCAAGGGCACCAAGGCCCGCTACCAGGTTCCGGAGCGCTTCGAGGGTGGGCAGATGCCCCTCCACATGCGCCTCCCGAAGCTGAAGGGCTTCAAGAACCCGTTCCGCACCGAGTACCAGGTCGTGAACCTGGACAAGCTCTCCGCTCTCTACCCCGAGGGCGGCGAGGTCACGGTGGCCGATCTGGTCACCAAGGGCGCGGTGCGCAAGAACAGCCTCGTCAAGGTCCTGGGCCAGGGCGAGATCACCGTGGCGCTGCAGGTTTCGGTCGACGCCGTCTCCGGCTCCGCCAAGGAGAAGATCGCCGCCGCGGGCGGCACGGTCACCGAGCTGGTCTGAGTTCGGCTGACTCCAGGGCCTGGGCTGTACCTCACGTCAGAGGTACGGCCCAGGCCTTTTTCGGTCGCGCCGCCGGGTCGTCGCCGCGTCGCCAGGGGGCGCTGCCCGCTCTCCGGCGGAGGCTGAGGCCCCGCGGGCCGTGTACGTACCCTCTCGGTGGCTCCACGAGCCCCGTGGGCCCGGCGGGGACACGCGAACACCGGTCCGCCGCCCGGAGGGGCGCAGAGCCCCGGCAGCGCGTCGGCGCGGGCGGCACGCAGTCGTCAGGAGGCCGCCGCGGCGATAACCGGATGACCACAGAGCGCAGTGGATGTTCTGGAAGAGCGTGGTCCCCGGTAGGGTGTCAGACGCTGTCGCATGCCTCAAGGCCGTCGGCGGCGGTGGTGACACCGCTGACTGCGGTACCGGGCGGCGCGGCAGGCTTCGCAGACACCTATCCATCGAAACCTCAGACCGTCACCTCTGGCGCAGTAGCGCGGGGGTCGCAGGAGGCACCGTGCTCACCGCGTTCGCCCGGGCGTTCAAGACACCCGACCTGCGCAAGAAGCTGCTCTTCACGCTCGGCATCATCGTGCTGTACCGGCTCGGGGCGCATGTACCCGCACCGGGTGTCAGTTACGAGAATGTCCAGATCTGTGTCGATGCGGCCCAGAAGGGCAACAACAGCCTGTTCGGCTTGGTGAACATGTTCAGCGGCGGGGCGCTGCTGCAGATCACGATCTTCGCGCTCGGCATCATGCCGTACATCACCGCGAGCATCATTCTGCAGCTCCTGACCGTGGTCATCCCCCGGCTGGAAGCCCTCAAGAAGGAGGGGCAGTCCGGCCAGGCGAAGATCACCCAGTACACGCGTTATCTGACGATCGCCCTGGCGGTCCTTCAGGGCACCGGCATCGTGGCCGCCGCCCGCAGCGGCTCGCTGTTCAGCGGCTGCCCGGTCGCGACACAGATCATCCCGGACCGCTCCATCTTCACCACGGTCGTCATGGTGATCACCCTGACCGCGGGCACCGCGGCCGTCATGTGGCTCGGTGAGCTGATCACCGACCGCGGTATCGGCAACGGCATGTCCATCCTCATGTTCATCTCGATCGCAGCCGGCTTCCCCGGCGCGCTGTGGGCCATCAAGCAGAGCGGCGAGCTCGCGGACGGCTGGATCGAGTTCGGCACGGTCATCCTGATCGGCTTCGTGATGGTCGGCCTCGTCGTCTTCGTCGAGCAGGCCCAGCGCCGGATCCCCGTGCAGTACGCGAAGCGCATGATCGGCCGCAGGTCCTACGGCGGTACGTCGACGTACATCCCGCTGAAGGTGAACCAGGCGGGTGTCATCCCCGTCATCTTCGCGTCGTCGCTGCTCTACATCCCGGCCCTGGTCGCGCAGTTCTCCAGCGGGAACTCCGCGTGGAAGACCTGGATCGAGGCCCACTTCGTCAAGGGCGACCACCCGTACTACATCGCGACGTACTTCCTGTTGATCGTCTTCTTCGCCTTCTTCTACGTGGCGATCTCGTTCAACCCCGAAGAAGTCGCGGACAACATGAAGAAGTATGGTGGGTTCATCCCGGGTATCCGGGCAGGCCGGCCCACGGCCGAGTACCTGAGCTACGTGCTCAACAGGATCACTTGGCCGGGCTCGCTGTACCTGGGGCTGATCGCTCTCGTACCGACGATGGCGTTGGCTGGCTTCGGCGGTGCCAACCAGAACTTCCCGTTCGGCGGGACAAGCATCCTGATCATCGTGGGTGTGGGGCTGGAGACCGTCAAGCAGATCGAGAGCCAGCTTCAGCAGCGCAATTACGAAGGGTTCCTCCGCTGATGCGAATCGTCCTCGTCGGACCGCCCGGTGCCGGCAAGGGAACGCAGGCCGCGTACCTTGCCAAGAACCTGTCGATCCCGCACATCTCCACGGGCGACCTCTTCCGCGCCAACATCAGCCAGGGCACGGCCCTCGGCAAACAGGCGAAGGCGTACATGGACGCCGGGAATCTCGTGCCCGACGAGGTCACCATCGCGATGGCGCAGGACCGCATGGCTCAGCCGGACGCCGAGAACGGTTTCCTGCTGGACGGCTTCCCGCGCAACGTGTCGCAGGCGAAGTCGCTCGACAAGGCGCTCACGGCGGACGGCGTACGGCTCGACGCAGTGCTGGACCTGGAGGTCCCCGAGGACGAGGTCGTGAAGCGGATCGCCGGCCGGCGCATCTGCCGCAACGACAGCGCGCACGTCTTCCACGTGACGTACAGCCCGCCGGAGCAGGAGGGCGTCTGCGACGTCTGCGGCGGCGAGCTGTACCAGCGGGACGACGACTCCGAGGAGACGGTACGGACGCGGCTGGAGGTCTACCACACGCAGACCGAGCCGATCATCGACCACTACCGGGCGCAGGACCTGGTTGTGACGATCTCGGCGCTCGGCAAGGTCACCGAGGTGACCGAGCGTGCGATGGCCGCGCTGGAGCGCGATCCGGCCTCGCGGGCCTGAGGGATCTCAGTACGAGAAGCAGTAGTACGGCCGTGGTGTCCCAAGGGGCGCCACGGCCGTACTGTTGAGCAGTCAATTTGAGCAGGCGATCGCGGGGTGGAGAGCCCGGCGTATCGGTTCTCCGGACAGTCGAAGGCGGAAGGCACAGGCATGGTGGAGATCAAGACCCCCGAGCAGATCGCGAAGATGCGCGAGGCGGGGCTGGTCGTCGCCGCGGTGCACGCGGCCACCGGCGAGGCGGCCGTGCCCGGCGCCACCACCCGGGATCTGGACCAGGTCGCCCGTAAGGTGCTCGCCGAGCACGGCGCGAAGCCGAACTTCCTCGGGTACGGCGGTTTCCCGGCGACCATCTGCACCTCGGTCAACGAGGTCGTCGTCCACGGCATCCCCGACGACCGGACCGTCCTCAAGGACGGCGACATCATCTCGATCGACGCCGGCGCGATCATCGACGGCTGGCACGGCGACGCCGCCTTCACCGCGTTCGTGGGCACCGGTCACGCTCCGGAGCTGGTCGAGCTGTCGCGGGTGACCGAGGAGTCGATGTGGGCGGGTATCGCGGCCATGCGCAACGGCAACCGGCTCGTGGACGTCTCCCGCGCGATCGAGACGTACATCAGGCGCCAGCCGCGTCCCGGCGGTGGCAAGTACGGGATCATCGAGGAGTACGGCGGCCACGGTATCGGCACCGAGATGCACATGGACCCCCACCTGCTGAACTACGTCACCCGCAAGCGCGGCAAGGGCCCCAAGCTGATCCCGGGCTTCTGCCTGGCGATCGAGCCGATGGTGTCGCTCGGCACGCCCCGTACGCAGGTGCTGGAGGACGAGTGGACGGTCATCACGACCGACGGCACCTGGTCCTCGCACTGGGAGCACTCGGTGGCGCTCACGGAGGAGGGCCCCCTCGTCCTCACGGCCCCCGACGGCGGCCGGGCGAGGCTCGCGGAGCTGGGCGTCACGGCGGCGCCGGACCCGCTGGCGTCGTAGCGATTCTGCTTAAAAATCTTCCGCGGTGGGCAAACTGAACGGATTCGTCTTTTCGAGTGCGCTCCCGTAGACTGACGCGTCGGCTCTGGTGTACCCGTGTGTCCTCATGCGACAGCCAGAATCGATCAAGGTAGCCGATTCGAAGGGCGAAGCGTGGCCAAGAAGCAAGGTGCCATCGAGATCGAGGGCACCGTGATCGAGTCCCTCCCGAACGCCATGTTCAAGGTGGAGCTGCAGAACGGTCACAAGGTCCTCGCGCACATCAGCGGAAAGATGCGGATGCACTACATCCGTATCCTCCCCGATGACCGGGTCGTGGTGGAGCTGTCTCCGTACGACCTGACGCGTGGCCGGATCGTCTACCGATACAAGTAGATCTTGTGGACGTCCCCTCACCGGGGCGTGTGCACTGACCCGGAGAACCTCAATCCCATGAAGGTCAAGCCGAGCGTCAAGAAGATCTGCGACAAGTGCAAGGTGATCCGCCGTCACGGCCGGGTCATGGTCATCTGCGACAACCTGCGCCACAAGCAGCGCCAGGGCTGACGCAAGACCCCGCACCTCGCAGTACTTCGCGCGACGCGAGCAAACGTAATGACGCAGTGTCCGGCTCCCCGCGAGGGGACCGACACCTCCGGCGGAGGCCGGAGACCCGGACCGTACGGACCCCGTACGGCGGCCGGGACAGACACTGCGGTAGACCTCCGACATCATCAGGAGCCATGAATGGCACGCCTCGCAGGCGTTGACCTCCCGCGCGACAAGCGCGTCGAGGTCGCCCTCACCTACGTCTTCGGTATCGGGCGCACCCGGTCCAAGGAGACCCTCGCCGCCGTCGGCGTCGACGCCAACGTCCGCGTCCGCGACCTTGCCGAGGAAGACCTCGTCAAGATCCGCGAGTACGTCGACGCCAACCTCAAGACCGAGGGTGACCTCCGTCGCGAGATCGCCGCCGACATCCGCCGCAAGGTCGAGATCGGCTGCTACCAGGGTCTGCGTCACCGCCGCGGCCTGCCGGTGCACGGTCAGCGCACCAGCACGAACGCTCGTACCCGCAAGGGTCCGCGTCGCGCCATCGCCGGTAAGAAGAAGCCGGGCAAGAAGTAGTCCTCAGCGGACGCTCATCAGCGGTCTTCGCTGTAGGACCGACCACCTCCACCGCAGGAGTTTAAGGAATGCCTCCTAAGGGCCGTCAGGGTGCAGCCAAGAAGGTGCGCCGCAAGGAAAAGAAGAACGTCGCTCACGGGCACGCCCACATCAAGAGCACGTTCAACAACACGATCGTCTCGATCACGGACCCCTCGGGCAACGTGATCTCCTGGGCCTCCGCCGGCCACGTCGGCTTCAAGGGCTCGCGCAAGTCCACCCCCTTCGCCGCGCAGATGGCCGCCGAGTCGGCCGCCCGCCGCGCGCAGGAGCACGGCATGCGCAAGGTCGACGTCTTCGTCAAGGGTCCCGGCTCCGGCCGTGAGACCGCGATCCGCTCGCTCCAGGCCACCGGCCTGGAGGTGGGCTCGATCCAGGACGTCACCCCCACCCCGCACAACGGCTGCCGCCCCCCCAAGCGGAGGCGCGTCTGACTTCAGGTGCGTTACGCATCTGTGGTTGATGTGGGATATGGGCGGCTCGGCGCTTTCGCGCCGTGCCGCCCGTACTCTTGAGAGTATTGATGGACGTCAAATAGCGGGCGTCCCCAACTGAAGGATCGCACCATGCTGATTGCTCAGCGCCCCTCGTTGACCGAAGAGGTCGTCGACGAATACCGCTCCCGGTTCGTGATCGAGCCGCTGGAGCCGGGCTTCGGCTACACCCTCGGCAACTCTCTCCGCCGTACGCTCCTCTCCTCGATCCCCGGTGCCGCCGTCACCAGCATCCGGATCGACGGGGTCCTGCACGAGTTCACCACCGTGCCGGGCGTCAAGGAGGACGTCACCGACCTCATCCTCAACATCAAGCAGCTCGTCGTCTCCTCGGAGCACGACGAGCCGGTCGTGATGTACCTGCGCAAGCAGGGTCCCGGCCTGGTCACGGCCGCCGACATCGCCCCGCCGGCCGGTGTCGAGGTGCACAACCCGGACCTCGTCCTGGCCACGCTGAACGGCAAGGGCAAGCTGGAGATGGAGCTGACCGTCGAGCGCGGTCGCGGCTACGTCTCCGCCGTCCAGAACAAGCAGGTCGGCCAGGAGATCGGCCGTATCCCGGTCGACTCCATCTACTCGCCGGTGCTCAAGGTCACGTACAAGGTCGAGGCGACCCGTGTCGAGCAGCGCACCGACTTCGACAAGCTGATCGTCGACGTCGAGACCAAGCAGGCCATGCGGCCGCGCGACGCCATGGCGTCCGCCGGTAAGACGCTGGTCGAGCTGTTCGGCCTGGCGCGCGAGCTGAACATCGACGCCGAGGGCATCGACATGGGCCCGTCGCCGACGGACGCCGCGCTCGCCGCCGATCTCGCCCTGCCGATCGAGGAGCTGGAGCTCA
The DNA here is from genome assembly GCF_040685895.1 of Streptomyces sp. NPDC088124. Taxonomy (NCBI): domain Bacteria; kingdom Bacillati; phylum Actinomycetota; class Actinomycetes; order Kitasatosporales; family Streptomycetaceae; genus Streptomyces; species Streptomyces sp. NPDC088124. Next base: position 98,668 of record NZ_JBFBJB010000003.1, read on the forward strand.
CCGTTCGGTCGTACAACTGCCTCAAGCGTGAGGGCATCCACTCCGTGGGTGAGCTCGTGGCGCGCTCCGAGGCGGACCTGCTCGACATCCGCAACTTCGGCGCCAAGTCGATCGACGAGGTCAAGGCGAAGCTGGCCGGCATGGGCCTCGCGCTCAAGGACAGCCCGCCCGGATTCGACCCGACCGCCGCCGCGGACGCCTTCGGCGCCGACGACGACGCGGACGCGGGCTTCGTGGAGACCGAGCAGTACTGATTTTCGCTTCCGCGGGGCGACCGCCTCGCGGGAACTGACACCGGTACCTGATACGGCCGGTGCAGACACAAGGAGAAACACCATGCCGCAGCCCACCAAGGGTGCCCGTCTGGGCGGCAGCGCCGCGCACGAGAAGCTGCTCCTCGCGAACCTCGCGAAGTCGCTCTTCGAGCACGGCCGCATCACCACGACCGAGGCCAAGGCCCGCCGCCTGCGTCCGGTCGCGGAGCGCTTCATCACCAAGGCGAAGAAGGGCGACATCCACAACCGTCGCCTGGTGCTGCAGTCGATCACGGACAAGAGCGTCGTCCACACGCTCTTCACCGAGATCGCGCCGCGGTACGAGAACCGCCCCGGTGGTTACACCCGCATCACCAAGATCGGCAACCGTCGTGGCGACAACGCCCCGATGGCGGTCATCGAGCTGGTCGAGGCGCTGACCGTGGCGCAGGAGGCCACCGGTGAGGCCGAGGCCGCGACGAAGCGCGCGGTCAAGGAAGACGCCCTCAAGAAGGACGAGGCTCCGGCCGAGACCGTCGAGGACGCCAAGCCCGACGCCGAGGCCAAGGACGCCTGAGTCCCGCTGTCGGCTGTACGGACGGGTCCGCTCCCCCAGGGGGGCGGACCCGTTCCGTTTGGAGCGGATCGGGTGGAGAGGAACGGACAGAGGTGCAGGTGAGCGAGAACCTCAGGAGCGCGGCGGACCCCGAGGGCCCGGCGGCCGGTCACGTACGGGTACGGCTGGACCTGTCGTACGACGGCAAGGACTTCTCCGGCTGGGCCAGGCAGCGCACCCGGCGCACCGTCCAGGGCGAGATCGAGGACGCGCTCCGTACGGTGACGCGCTCCTCGCGGACGTACGACCTGACCGTGGCCGGGCGCACCGACGCGGGCGTGCACGCGCGCGGGCAGGTCGCCCATGTGGATCTTCCGCTGGACGTCTGGGAGGAGCACGAGGAGCGGCTGCTGCGGCGGCTCGCCGGGCGGCTCCCGCACGACGTACGGGTGTGGCGGGTCGCGGAGGCGCCGGCCGGCTTCAACGCGCGCTTCTCGGCGGTCTGGCGGCGGTACGCGTACCGCGTCACCGACCACCCCGGGGGCGTCGACCCGCTGCTGCGCGGCCATGTGCTGTGGCACGACTGGCCGCTGGACGTGGCGGCGATGAACGCGGCGTCGGCCGGGCTGCTCGGCGAGCACGACTTCGCCGCGTACTGCAAGCGGCGCGAGGGCGCGACGACCATCCGTACGCTCCAGCGGCTGGAATGGGTGCGGGACGCGAGAGGGGTCGTCACCGCGACCGTGCGGGCCGACGCCTTCTGCCACAACATGGTGCGCTCGCTGGTCGGCGCGCTGCTCTTCGTGGGCGACGGCCACCGGCCCGTGGAGTGGCCGGCGAAGGTCCTGGCGGCGGGCGTACGGGACTCGGCGGTGCATGTCGTACGGCCGCACGGGCTGACGCTGGAGGAGGTCGGCTACCCGGCCGACGAGCTGCTGGCCGCCCGCAACCGCGAGGCCCGCAACAAGCGGACGCTGGGCGGGGCCACGGGCGGCGGATGCGCGGGCTGCTAGGGCCTCTCGTTTGGATCATGCTGGGCTCGCGTGCCCTGGCACCGCGCCTCGCGGCGTTGTCGTCAGTCATCCCCAAGGTCTCGGCTTCGCTCGACCAGGGGAGACCCCATCCGCTCCTGCGTCGCCTCCCTCCTCCGCCTTGCGATCCACGGCACCAGACCCCGCTCCCTGATCCAGCCTGATCCAAACGAAAGACCCTAGCGCCTGACGCGAACGGAAGACCCTAGGCGCGATGCGTTGCGCCGCGTAGCCGGTGGGTCACCCGGTGCAGCAGTATGCGGGTCCTGGGGGCGGCCGGCCGGGGTGTGGTCACGCGGAAGGACAGGTCCTGGCCGGGTGTGGTCCGGTACGGGGTGACCCCGTCGGCCGTCGGCAGCTCCTCGGGCAGGTCGGGGGTGCGGTGCGCGCCGAGCCGGGCCGTCTTCGTCCAGCCGAGCGCGGTGAGGCGTACGGAGGCGTCCCAGACGCCGTCGCGCAGGCCGGCCGCGGCGAGGGGCGCCGTGCCCGTGATGCTCAGCCCGCTGCCCCCGGTGTAGGCGACGGTGGACTCCGTGGGCAGCCGGTGTTCCTTGCCGGTCCCGCGGTCGCGCAGGACGAGGACGGCCGACGCCCGGTCGGGGTGTGCGCTCCTGGTGAGCGGTTCGCGGGCGAACCGTTCACGCAGGGGCCGGGAGAGTCCCACCGGGGCCAGCGACCGCCGCGCCTCTCCGTCCGGCAGCGTGACGTCCAACGGGCCCTCGGCCGCGTGCAGGTGCGCGGTGAAGGTGATCCGGAGCACCCCGTCGTCCCGGCGGGTCACCCGGTCCAGGCGGGCACGGCAGCCGATCGAGGTCTCCCAGCGCGCCAGCGTCACCAGCTCGGCCAGGAGGCCGTCGGCGATCAGACCGGCCGCGACCCGGCGCTCGACGGGCAGCCCCGCGACGGCGGTGGGGGAGACACCGTCCCTGACGACCTCCCGGATCGCGTCGAACAGCGCGCTCCGCGCGGAGTCGTCCAGGGCCGGCAGCGCGCTCCCGGTCAGCGGGCCCAGCAGCTCCAGGCGCAGCCAGCGCCGGTGCAGCCGGTCACGGGCCGCGCCCGGCCCGGTGCGGGCGTCGGCCCTGGCCATGACCGCGCGCAGCGCCGGGTAGAACGCGCCGGGCGGGACGGCGGGGCCGTCCGGAGCCGGGCCGTAGCGGTAGCAGACATAGCTGCCGAGGACCGCGGTGCGGCTCGCCAGGAGGGTCGCCTCGGCGGTGAAAGCCTGCTCGGCCAGGCTCTCCCGGCCGCCGGTGCCCGCCTCCGGAGCCGCCGCCCCGAAGCGCAGCCCGTGCTCGGCCAGGAACGCCCGGTCGAAGAGCTTGTCCGCGCCGAGGCTGTCGGCCAGCGGGTCCTTGGCGAGGGTCGCCCGGGGCCGGTCCCGGGCGAAGAGCGCCCGCGGGACGGGTCTGCCCCGGCCCGCGGGCTTTCCCGCGACGATGTCGGCGTCGTGCTCGACGCCGTACGCGTACAGCCGCTCCAGCGCCTCGGTGCCCAGTTCGGTGCCGGGCTCCAGGAAGAGGACGTACGCGCCGGTCGCGCCGGCGAGCCCGGTGTCGCGCTCCTCGGCCCTGATCACCTCGAAGGCGCCCCGGGGCAGGGTCTGGGCGGCCAGGGAGTCGAGGGTTGCGCGTACGGCGTCCTCGGCGGCGCCCGCCGTCCGTACGACGACGCTGACCTGGAGGCCGGCCGGGGGCGGGTCCGTACGCCGTACGGTCAGGGGCCGGCCCTCGGCGTCGAGCACGGTCGCGTAGCGGTCGAATCCGGCGCCGCTGAGCCGTACCCGTACCTCCCACGCGCCGTCGTCCAGCGGGCGGCCGCCCGCGGCGCGCAGCGGGTCCACGGCGAAGGCGCCGTGGACGACGGGGCGGACCAGGACCGTACCGTCGTGATCCTCGGAGGCATTGGCGGCCCCGGCGGCCTCCTGCTCCTCCAGGGTGAGTGAGGTCTCGCGTGCCACCGGCCAGACGTGGGCGCTTTCCGTGTGCCGCAGCAGCACGTCCGCCTTGAACGTCCCCAGCGCGTCGGTCACGTCGACGGGTTCCGCCAGCACCCCGTCGGTCAGGGACGGGGCGAGGAAGTACCGCTCGCCGCGCCGGGCCAGCAACAGCCCCGGGCCGCCCGGGTGTTCCTCGAAGCGGGCGGTGAAGGACGCCTTGAGGCGGCCCCGGTTCCAGTGGGTGGGCCCGGCGGCGCAGTGGGCCCGCAGTCGGCTCTGGCGCCGGGTGAACTCCGTCAGTTCCGCGGGTCTGTTGGCGCGTAACAGCGTCGAGCGGACGCGGTGCAGGACCGGCAGCCCGTCGTGCACGCCGTCCGTCATGAACTCGTCGGCCAGCTCCCGTACGGCGTCGAACGGGTCGTCCCGGAACGGCGGGTCGTTCGGCAGGCCCTCGGGCTCCACCCCGAGCCGGTGCAGCATCTCGACCCGGTAGAAGCGGCGCAGCAGCCGGTCGCGGGCGGGGCCCGGCTCCGTACCCGCGACGACGGTGGCGAGGATCTGGCGCAGGTTGCGGTAGAAGCCGCGCGGGTCGATGGCCGCGGTACCGGCGTTCTCGGCGTCGTCGCGGGCCCAGTACGTGTAGCAGACGTAGTCGCCGAGGACGGAGACGACGGACGCCTTGAGGTAGGCGCGGGCCATGAAGAGCTGGTCCTCCAGGATCCAGGGCCCTTCGGGGTGCACGATGCCGTGTTCGCGCAGGAACGCGGTGCGGAACATCTTGTGCGGGGTGAGGCTGTCGATGAGCGGCGCGTCCCACACGGTGCAGGACTCGCGCGTACGGCTCATCAGGCCGTACGGGACGCCCCTGGCGCGGAAGTTGCTCGCGACCTTGCCGATGAGGATGTCGGAGCCGTTGCGCTCGGCCATCGCGTACAGCCGCTCCAGCGCCTCGGGCGCCAGCCGGTCGTCGTGGTCGGCGAACTGCACGTACGCGCCGTTCGCCCGTGCCACGCCGACGTTGCGGGGGCGGCCGGGCCAGCCCGAGTTGGGGAGGGAGACGGTGTGGAAGTGGGGGTGTTCGGCCGCGAGGGCGGCGAGGCGCGCCGGGGTCCCGTCGGTCGAGCCGTCGTCGACGAAGAGGACCTCGAACGCGTCGCGCGGCATGGTCTGCCGGAGCAGCGAGTCGACGAGCGGCTCGATGTGGGGTCCCGAGTTGTAGGTCGGTACCACCACTGTGATCTTGACGGCCGTCACCGGCCCACCCCCATGGTCAACCTGTGCAGTTTTCGTGAAACATACCCAGGTGAACGCGGGAGGGGCTACTGAGTTACGGGCTCCGTGGCCGCCGCCGAGGCCTGGGCCTGGCCCCGGCCGAGGATCTGACGGAAGGTGAACTCGGCGACGTCGTCACCGATCGTGTAGACGTCCTCGTCGGTCTTGGCGACGTCCTTGCCGCTGGTGAAGCCGCCGACGGTGAAGTAGACGTACCTGCCGTACGAGTTGGTGGTCTTGCGGCAGACCGAGGGCGCCCGGCAGAAGGTGTCGACCCCGGAGCCGGAGAGCGAGGCGATGCCGCCCTGCGCCTGGTCCTTGGCCTTCAGCGCCTGGGCCTCCCGCTCGAAGACGGCGACGCCGACCGTGACGGCGACGCCGTCCTTGTGGTACGTGGCGCGGATGACCTGGTCGCAGCTGTTCGACGCGAGTACGGAGCCCAGCGCGCCCTGTGTGGCGGCGGCGCAGTTGGTGGTGACGGTCGTGGCGGCCTTGAGGTAGACGCGGTCGCCCATGGCCAGCTTCTTGCCGGGGAACAGGGTGTCCTCGCTGAGCGGGGCCTTGTCCTTGTCGGCGCTGGATATGAAGTCCTTCGGGTCCGCGGGCGGCAGCGGCGCGGCCGACGGGAAGGACGGGACGGGGTCGGCGTTCTGGTTCGGCACGTCGTTGCCGGGGGTGGGGAGTTGACCCGAGGCGTTCTCCGTGCCGCCGGCCCCGTTGCCGCCGCCGCCGTTCATCGACACGACGGCCGTCGCGACGATCGCGGCGACGGCGCCGGTGGCGAGCACCCCGCCGCCGACCAGCAGCCAGCGCTTGCGTCGGCCGCGGGCGGCGGACGCGTCGGCCAGCGCCGCCCAGTCGGGTGTCTGTGTGCCGTAGGAGTCGCGTTCCGGGGGCTCGTACGGGTCCTGGTGTCCGTACCCGCCCCGCGCCTGCTGTGACCCGTAAGGATCCTGGTCCGGTGAACCGGGGTCGCCCCACGAAGGGCCCGGCCCCCCCTGCCCATGCCCAAAGCTCATGCCGCGCAGTTTAAGCCCCGCGGGGCGTCGCGCGCGCCCGCGTGCCGCCGGTTCCGGGCCCGGCCCCGGACGCAAACGGTTTGGGCTCCGGGCCCACCTGCGCCGACAATGCGGGGCATGGGACATCTAGAGGCCGCGCACCTGGAGTACTACCTCCCCGACGGGCGGGTGCTGCTCGCCGACGCGTCGTTCCGCGTCGCGGAAGGCGGCGTCGTCGCCCTCGTGGGGGCCAACGGCGCGGGGAAGACCACCCTGTTGCGGATGATCGCGGGAGAGCTGCAGCCGGGCGCCGGGACGGTGACCGTGAGCGGCGGCCTGGGGGTGATGTCGCAGTTCGTGGGGTCGGTACGGGACGACGGCACGGGACGCGACGAGCGTACGGTGCGTGACCTGCTGGTCTCGGTCGCGCAGCCCCGGATCAGGGAGGCCGCGGAGGCCGTCGACCGGGCCGAGCACGCGATCATGACCGTCGACGACGAGGCCGCGCAGATGGCGTACGCGCAGGCGCTGAGCGACTGGGCGGAGGCGCGCGGCTACGAGGCGGAGACGCTCTGGGACATGTGCACGACGGCGGCGCTCGGCATCCCGTACGACAAGGCCCAGTTCCGGGCGCTGCGCACGCTCAGCGGCGGCGAGCAGAAGCGGCTGGTGCTGGAGGCGCTGCTGCGCGGCCCCGACGAGGTGCTCCTGCTCGACGAGCCGGACAACTATCTGGACGTCCCGGGCAAGCGCTGGCTGGAGGAGAAGCTGAAGGAGACCCGCAAGACGGTCCTCTTCATCTCCCACGACCGCGAGCTGCTGGCCACGGCGGCCGAGAAGATCGTCAGCGTGGAGCCGGGCCCCGGCGGCTCCGACGTGTGGGTGCACGGCGCCGGGTTCGGCACGTACCACGAGGCGCGGCGGGAGCGCTTCGCGCGGTTCGAGGAGCTGAAGCGGCGCTGGGAGGAGAAGCACGCGCAGCTCAAGCGGCTGGTGATCAATCTGCGGCAGGCGGCCTCGGTCAGCCACGAGATGGCGTCCCGGTACGCGGCGGCTCAGACCCGGCTGCGGAAGTTCGAGGAGGCGGGGCCGCCGCCGGAGCCGCCGCGCGAGCAGGAGATCACGATGCGGCTGCGCGGCGGCCGTACCGGCGTACGGGCCGTGACCTGCACGGACCTGGAGCTGACCGGCCTGATGAAGCCGTTCTCGCTGGAGGTCTTCTACGGCGAGCGGGTGGCCGTACTCGGCTCGAACGGCTCCGGGAAGTCGCACTTCCTGCGGCTGCTGGCCGGCGAGGACGTCCGGCACGGCGGGGAGTGGAAGCTCGGCGCGCGGGTCGTGCCGGGGCACTTCGCGCAGACGCACGCCCACCCGGAGCTGATGGGGCGGGCGCTCGTCGACATCCTGTGGACCGAGCACGCGAAGGACCGGGGCGGCGCGATGAGCGTGCTGCGCCGGTACGAGCTGGAGCGCCAGGGCGACCAGCCCTTCGACAAGCTCTCCGGCGGCCAGCAGGCGCGCTTCCAGATCCTGCTCCTGGAGCTGGCGGGGACGACGGCGCTGCTGCTGGACGAGCCGACGGACAACCTGGACCTGGAGTCGGCGGAGGCGCTCCAGGAGGGTCTGGAGGCGTACGAGGGGACGGTGCTGGCGGTGACGCACGACCGCTGGTTCGCTCGTTCGTTCGACCGGTACCTGGTCTTCGGCTCGGACGGGGTCGTACGGGAGACGTCGGAGCCGGTGTGGGACGAGCGCCGGGTGGTGCGGGCGCGGTAGCGGGGCGGCCCGGGGGCGGCAGGCGGGGCGGGGGTGGCCGCCGGGTGGGGTGCGCGGGCCCGTGGGCCCCGTTTTGACCCGTACGGGGCGGCGGCGGTATTCTGCTGGTTCGTTATGCGTATTGGCTTGGTCGTTCTCACGCGAGGGGCCCTTACGCCGGTTCACCGGGCCGATGGACAGCGGCAGGTGCACGGGTTGCGTCCCCGTCGTACCGCCAGGGCTGTCGTGATCGTCCGGGTGGCCTTGTCAGGACCCGTCCCACATCCCCTCGCGGGCTGCGGGAACCTCATCACTGAAGAAGCGAAGGCATACGACCGTGCGTACGTACAGCCCCAAGCCCGGCGATGTGACGCGCCAGTGGCACATCATCGACGCGCAGGACATCGTCCTGGGCCGTCTGGCGACCACCGCCGCCAACCTTCTGCGCGGCAAGCACAAGCCGATCTACGCGCCGCACGTTGACACCGGTGACTTCGTCATCATCATCAACGCGGACAAGGTGCACCTGTCCGGCAACAAGAAGACCCAGAAGATGGCGTACCGCCACTCCGGCTACCCGGGTGGTCTGCGTTCCGTCCGCTACGACGAGCTGATGGCGAAGAACCCCGAGAAGGCCGTCGAGAAGGCCATCAAGGGCATGATCCCCAAGAACTCCCTGGGCCGTCAGATGATCTCCAAGCTGAAGGTCTACTCGGGCGACCAGCACCCGCACGCTGCCCAGCAGCCGGTGCCGTTCGAGATCACCCAGGTCGCGCAGTAGTTCCGGCCACCCCCTAAGACGAAAAGAAATCTGAGGAGCATCGTGGCCGAGACCACTGCAGAGACCCCCGTCGAAGGCGCCGAGGCCGAAGAGACCTTCGACGCCGTGACGACGTTCGAGTCGGAGGTGCCCCTGGAGGGCGAGTACACCTCCGAGTCGCTCGCGGGCCGCTTCGGCGACCCGCAGCCGGCGGCCGGCCTGGGCCGTCGCAAGAACGCCATCGCCCGCGTCCGGATCGTCCCGGGCACCGGCAAGTGGAAGATCAACGGTCGCACCCTTGAGGACTACTTCCCCAACAAGGTGCACCAGCAGGCTGTCAACGAGCCCTTCAAGGTGCTTGAGCTCGACAACCGCTACGACGTCATCGCCCGTATCTCGGGTGGCGGCGTCTCCGGCCAGGCCGGCGCGCTGCGCCTCGGCGTGGCCCGTTCGCTGAACGAGGCGGACGTGGACAACAACCGCGCCACGCTGAAGAAGGCCGGCTTCCTGAGCCGCGACGACCGTGCGGTCGAGCGCAAGAAGGCCGGTCTCAAGAAGGCCCGCAAGGCGCCGCAGTACAGCAAGCGCTAAATCGCGCTCGGCCTGTTCAGGCTGTTCACAGCCTTTCGGCCTACCGAACGCCCCGGCGGCACTCCGTGCCGCCGGGGCGTTCGTTTATCGCGAGCCTCGGGCGTATAACAGCATGCAGGGTGCATGAGCGTGCATCCGATGCTCAATGGCTTTACGCGGGTGTTCAGGGTTTCGCGTTTTCGGATCATTTTCGGATCGCTTGCGTTTTCGCTTGCGTTCTCGGAGCGCTTTCGTTCGGGGTGGCACTGGCGCTGCTCCGGCGTTTCTCGGAGGGAGAGCTGTGGGACGACTCTTCGGTACGGATGGCGTGCGCGGTGTCGCCAACGCCGATCTGACGGCTGAGCTGGCGCTCGGCCTGTCGGTCGCGGCGGCGCACGTGCTCGGTGAGGTGGGGACCTTCGAGGGACACCGGCCCACGGCCGTGGTCGGCCGGGATCCCCGGGCCTCGGGCGAGTTCCTGGAGGCCGCCGTGGTGGCGGGTCTCGCGAGCGCGGGCGTGGACGTCCTGCGCGTCGGTGTGCTGCCCACCCCCGCGGTGGCGTATCTCACCGGTGTGCTGGGCGCCGACCTCGGCGTGATGCTCTCCGCGAGTCACAACGCCATGCCCGACAACGGCATCAAGTTCTTCGCGCGGGGCGGGCACAAGCTCGCGGACGAGCTGGAGGACCGTATCGAGACGGTGTACGAGCAGCACAGCACCGGCGAGCCGTGGGCGCGGCCGACCGGTGCCGGCGTCGGTCGGGTCCGTACGTACGACGAAGGTTTCGATCAGTACGTGGCACACCTGATCGCCGTGCTGCCCAACCGGCTCGACGGCCTCAAGGTCGTCCTGGACGAGGCGCACGGCGCCGCGGCCCGCGTCTCGCCCGAGGCGTTCGCCCGCGCGGGTGCCGAGGTCATCACGATCGGCGCGGAGCCGGACGGCCTCAACATCAACGACGGCTGCGGCTCCACCCACCTCGGCCTGCTGAAGGCGGCGGTCGTCGAGCACGGCGCGGACTTCGGCATCGCCCACGACGGCGACGCGGACCGCTGCCTCGCCGTGGACGGCACGGGCCAGGAGGTCGACGGTGACCAGATCCTCGCCGTACTGGCCCTCGCGATGCGCGAGGCGGGCACCCTGCGGGGCGACGCCGTGGTCGGCACGGTCATGTCGAACCTCGGCTTCAAGATGGCCATGGAGCGCGAGGGGATCCGCCTCGTCGAGACGGCGGTCGGCGACCGATACGTCCTCGAATCCATGAAGGAGCACGGCTACGCCCTCGGTGGCGAGCAGTCGGGCCATGTCATCGTCCTCGACCACGCCACGACCGGCGACGGCACGCTGACCGGCCTGATGCTGGCGGCCCGCGTCGCCGCGACCGGCCGGGCGCTCGCCGACCTGGCGGGCGTCATGCGCCGGCTGCCGCAGGTGCTGATCAACGTCCCCGACGTCGACAAGTCACGGGTGACGACCTCGGCGGAACTGGCCTCGGCGGTGACCGAGGCGGAACGCGACCTGGGCACCACGGGCCGCGTCCTGCTCCGCCCCTCGGGCACGGAACCGCTGGTACGGGTCATGGTCGAGGCGGCCGACATCGAACAGGCCCGCACGGTCGCGGGCCGCCTCGCGGACGCGGTGAAGGCGGCGCTGGGGTAACCGGGGCGGGGGAAGTGAAGCGGGCAGTGCCGGCTCAGCCGCTCGGCTGGGCCGGGCCCGTGGCCGGTGGCCAGCTCCGCAGGGCCATGTCGGCCACCTGCTGGAGGTCGTCGCGCGTGGCGCCGCCGGCGGCCTGGACGGCGATGCCGTTCGCCACGGTCATGAGGTAACGGGCGAGTACCCCGGGGTCGGTGCCCGGGGGCAGGTCGCCCTCCTCGACGGCGCGCCGGAGCCGGTCGCGGAGGAACGAGGTGTGCTCGTTGCGCCAGGCGGCGAGGTCGTCGCGGGCGTTGCGACCCGGGGTGCCGGCGGCGAGGGACCCTTGGACGCCGAGACATCCGGTGGGGCAGCCGGGGCGGGTGGTGGCCCGGACGGAGCCGTTCAGGAACGCGGTGGCCACCTGGCGCGCGGTCGGCTCCCGCACGGCACGCGCTCCGTACGAGGCGGGGCCCTCGGTGTAGCGCTCCAGAGCCTTGCGGAACAGGTCCTCCTTGTTGCCGAAGGCCGCGTACATGCTGGTGCGGGTGATGCCCATGGCCTTGGTCAGGTCGGTGAGGCTGGCTCCTTCGTAGCCCTGTTCCCAGAAGACCCGCATGGCCTGTTCAAGGGCTTGCTCGGTGTCGAAGCCTCTCGGCCGGCCGATCGGCGCCTTCTGTCGTGTCTCCATGCAGGGGATCGTACCCCTTTTGTACTGGTCGGTGCGGAAGGTGTCGCGGCCTCGTTCAGTATCGATGGTTCTTTTATTTGTGCAGGTCAGGTGGATGAGGCGGCGTTCGGGTATGACCGCCTGCGGCCCTGGCCGCTCGGCCGGGCTGTCCGGCCGAGTGCCTCGGGTCAGCGTGGTTGTCGGATGCCGTCGATGATGCGGGTCCAGTTGTCGCCGCCGTGTCCGTCCTCGATCGCGCGCCGGTAGTGGGCCTGTACGGCCAGGGGGAGCGCGGGGTCGAGGCCGAGGGAGGTGCTGGTCTCGACGATGTGGTCGGACGTGGCGCCCATCATGGTGACCGTGCTGAGGTCGCCGGGGTGCTCTCCGGCGTCCAGCGCCGCGCCCGGGGTTTCCTCGCCTGCGCGCAGGATGGCGCCGGTCGAGTCGGCGGAGGCGAGCAGCTCCGGCAGGGCGTCCCTGGCGTTCATGCCCGCGGTGCCCAGCATCGCGGTGGCGTGCATCAGGGCGGACAGGGTGGTGAGGAACACTGTGAGCTGGGCCTGGTACATCATCTGGGCCAGGCCAGGGTCCCCGCCCAGATACCTCGGTGTGCCGAGGTGCGCCAGCACCGCTCGGTGGTCCTCCATCGCCTCATCGGAGCCGCTGTAGTAGACGTACGCCGCCTCCGTACCGACCATCGGCGCCGGGACCATGACACCGCCGGTGAGGAAGGCGGCGCCGTGGCCGGCCGCCCAGGTCGCTGCCTCGCGGGTGCGGTCGGGGGTGTCCGAGCTGAGGTTGACGAGCGCCCGGCCGGTGAGCGAGGCGGTGGCGGGGTCGAGGATGTCGTACATCGCCCGGTAGTCGGTGAGGCTGAGGATCACGAGGTCGCTCGCTCCGACCGCCTCGCGGGGTGTCGCCGCGAGCCGTGCCCCGTCGGCGACGACGCCGTCGGCCCGGTCGGCGGTGCGGTTCCAGACGGTGACCGGGTGGCCCGCGCCGAGGAGGGTACGGGTCATCGCCCGGCCCATCGGGCCCAGCCCGATCACGGTGACGGCGCTCTTCTGCTGTTCGTGTCGTTCGTTCACCTCTCCATGCTCGAAGAGCCCCGCTATTCTCGGAAGTACCCACTATTTACTGCGGTACTTACCTTTTAGTAAGGGGGCGGCGATGGCCAGGGCGCCGAGGAACGGGCCGTACATCTGCGGCATCGACGCCGGGCTCGACGTGGTGAGCGGCAAGTGGAAGGGGCTGATCCTGTGGGAGCTGGACGCCTATGGGGTACGCCGCTTCGCCGAACTCCGGCGCGGGCTGCCGGGCGTGAGCGAGAAGATGCTGACCCAGCACCTGCGGGAGATGGAGGAGGACGGTCTCGTTCACCGGAAGGTCTACGCCCAGGTGCCGCCCCGGGTGGAGTACTCCCTGACCGAGCACGGGCACACCCTCAACCAGGCGCTCGGACCGCTCGGGGCCTGGGGAGTCGAGCGGATACGTCGTGAGGGCGCCGAGGTGGTCGACGTGGCCGGGAACCTCGCAGACGTGGCCGGGACCTCGCACAACGAGCGGCTCGCCCCACCGGAGTGGGACGAGCCGCCGGCCGATCCCGCGTCCGCTACTTCGGGTCGCGGTTGAAGAGCGACGTGGACCAGAGGTAGCCGAGCACGGAGAGGGCCAGGCACCAGGCCACCGCGAGCCACCCGTTGTGGCCGATCTCGGTGCCGAGCAGCAGTCCGCGCAGGGTCTCGATGGCGGGGGTGAACGGCTGGTACTCGGCGATCGGCCGGAACCAGCCCGGCATCGCGTCGACCGGGACGAACGCGCTGGAGAGGAGCGGCAGGACCATCAGCGGCATGGCGTTGTTGCTGGCCGCCTCGACGTTCGGGCTGGACAGTCCCATCCCGACCGCGATCCAGGTGAGCGCCAGGGAGACGAGCGCCAGCAGGCCGACGGCCAGGATCCACTCCAGGGCGGTGGCGTCCGTGGTCCGGAACCCGATGGCCACGGCGACCGCCCCGACCACGACCACGCTCATCACACACTGCAGCACACTGCCGACGACATGCCCGATGAGTACGGAACCGCGGTGGATCGCCATCGTACGGAAGCGGGCGATGATGCCCTCGGTCATGTCCATCGAGACGGACACCGCGCTGCCGATCGTGCTGCCGCCGATGGTCAGCATCAGGATGCCGGGGACGAGATACGCGAGATACGCCGACCGGTCCGCCCCGCCGCTCCCGATGCCCGCGCTCATCACGTCGCCGAAGATGTAGACGAAGAGCAGGAGCAGCATGACCGGGGTGAGCAGCAGGTTCAGGGTGAGGGAGGGGTAGCGCCGGGCGTGCAGGAGGTTGCGGCGCAGCATCGTGTTCGAGTCGCGTACGGCGAGGGAGAGGGTGCTCATCGGACTGCCTCCTTGGGCTGGCCAGGAACGGTGGTGCCGGTCAGGGCGAAGAACACGTCGTCGAGGTCGGGGGTGTGGACGGTGAGTTCGTCTGCCTCGATGCCGGCGGTGTCCAGCCGGTCGAGGATGGCGCGCAGGGCGTGCTGGCTGCCGTCGCTGGGGATCTGGAGGGACAGCGCCTCGTCGTCCCGGGTGATGTCGTGGAGTGCGGTGGCGGCGGTGCGGTAGGCGGAGGGGTCGGAGAAGCGGAGTCGTACGTGACCGCCGGGGATGAGCCGTTTCAGCTCGTCGGCGGTGCCCTCGGCGGCGATCGTGCCGTTGTTCAGTACCGCGATGCGGTCGGCGAGTTCGTCGGCCTCCTCCAGGTACTGGGTGGTGAGGAAGACGGTGACGCCGCCGGAGACCAGTTCGCGGATGATCTGCCACATGCTGTGGCGGCTGCGCGGGTCGAGGCCGGTGGTCGGCTCGTCGAGGAAGATGATGCGCGGGCCGCCGACGAGGGTCATGGCGATGTCGAGGCGGCGCTTCATGCCGCCGGAGTAGGTGGAGGCGGGCTTCTTCGCGGCCTCCACCAGGTCGAAGCGCTCCAGCAGTTCGGCGGTGGTACGGCGTCCCTCGCTGCGGGAGAGGTGGTGCAGGTCGGCCATGAGGAGCATGTTCTCCTCGCCGGTGATCAGGCCGTCGACGGCGGAGAACTGTCCGGTGACGCCGATCGCGGCGCGTACCCCGTCCGGTGCGGTGGCGATGTCGTGGCCCGCGACCTGGGCTTGGCCGCCGTCGGCGGTGATGAGCGTCGAAAGGATCTTCACCACGGTGGTCTTGCCGGCGCCGTTGGGCCCGAGCAGCGCGAACACGGACCCGGCCGGGATGTGCAGATCGATGCCGTCGAGGACGGTCTTGTCCCCGTACGACTTGCGCAGACCGGCGGCGGAGACGGCGGCCGGCGACGGGTGGTCGCCGTCCTGGATGGATGTGGGCATGACAGATGAAGGCATGGAGCCCTCCTGTGTTAAGGGTGGGATGACATGGGCTGCGCGCGTGCGGGAGCGGGGGAGCGGGGGAGTGGAGGAACAGGGGAGTGCGCGGGGCCGGCGCTCAGTCCCGGGCGCGGCGGATGTCGATGTTGCCGTGCCGGGTACGGGCGCGGACCTTGACGGTGTCCTCGGTCTGCTCCGGGGTGTCGGACGAGGTGAGCGAGTTGCGCACCTGGCCGGAGCCCGAGCTGACGTCGAGCCAGGCGGCGGTGCCCTGGCGGATGCCGACCTCGATGGCTCCGTACGAGGTCTCCAACTGGACGGTGCCGCGGGCCACTTCGCTCACCCGCAGGGTGCCGTGGGCGGTGGTGGCGGTGACCGAGTCCTCGGCGCGCGCGATGTCGATGTCGCCGTTGGCGCCGCTGACCCGCAGCTCACCGGTGGCGGCGCCGACGGTCGTGGTGCCGTGCGAGTTCTTCAGCACGGCGGAGCCGTCGACGAGGCCGACGCGCAGGCTGCCGGAGCTGGTGGTGATCTCGGCCGGGCCCTCGACCCGGTCCACGGTGATCGAGCCGTGCGACGCCTTCAGGTGCAGCGGGCCGGTGGTGTCGAGGCGGACGTCGCCGGACGAGGTCTTCACGCGGACCTCGCCGAGCCGGCCCTCGCCGAGCACCTGGGTCCAGGCGCCGGTCATGTCGACGCGCGAGCCCGCGGGCAGTTCGACCGTCACGTCGACGGTGCCGGTGCGGCCGAGCAGATTGGGCTTGGGCGTCCTGACGGTCAGCACCCCGCTCGCGTACGTGACCTCGGTCTGCTCGGCCGTCCGCAGGTCCAGGTCCCGCTTCGGGTCGCGGGGGCGCACCTCGACGACGGTGTCGACGCGGTCGCCCGCGGTGAACTGGATGGAGCCGGCTTCCACATGTGCGGTGGTGGAGATCGCCAGGGGAGTGTCGAAAGAAGGCATGGCTGTCCCGTCCTCTTGGGTCTTCGGGGCGTCCCCGCTGGTGGGGACGTGATGTGGATGAAGTGATGCGTGCGGCGGGGCGCGGGGTACGGGGTGCCGGCTAGCGCACCCACCCCGTGAAGCTCTGTCCGATGGCGCGGGTCTTCTCCGTCGTACGGGGCCGCGTACCGCCGTCGACCGCGGCCGACACGGCCCGCACCAGCCAGGCGTTGACCGACAGGCCCTCCCGGCCCGCGGCCTCCTCGGCGCGCGCCTTGAGGTGGGCCGGCAGACGCAGATTGACGCGGGCGGTGCCCCCTTCGTCGCCGTCGGCCGGGGCCGGGGCGCTGAGCGGTTCGACGGGCGCGGTGGCCGCTTCCGTGGTGCCGCCGTCGGCGGGCGGTGGTGTCACCACGAAGTCGGGGTCGAGCCCGCGCAGCCGTACATCGACCGAGCCGGGGGCCAGCTCGCGGGTGATCTCGTCCATCGCGGCGGAGAGCACATTGAGCATGGTCAGCCGGGTCGCCGACTCCAGCGGAGCGGTGAGCCGCTCGGCCAGTTCGCGGGCGTCTTCGCCGCCGGCCTCGGCGGCCACCGCGAGTTCGCGGCGGAGGGTGTCGACATACGGGGTGAGGTCCATGACGCCATCATGGCACCGTTGTGGCGCCACGCGCAAGCCTGAATGGCATCGTTCGTGGGTGCATGTGGTGCCACCCTCGTTCACCTGCGGAAACGTAGGAAGGGTGGGGTGGATCGTGGTGGCGGAGTACGTACTCGTGCTCCGTGGCAGGCATGAAATGGCACCGGATGGCACCACACGGCACCGTGTGGCGCCATCCGGTGCCATGCGGGGGATGTGCAGCTGCCGTGCGCCCCGCAGGGCGAACCGTCCCGCGCGTCCGGTCGCGGTCCCGGCGGGCTGTATCCGTATCCCAGCCCCAGGGCGGCGAGCAGTGCGGCGATCGCCAGGCAGGTCATGGTGGCGTCCAGCAGTGCCCGACGCGGGTCCGGCGGGGCGGTGTGCGGGTGAGGCCTCACCGTGGGGCGTCCTCGCGGGGCGGGCACTCGGGTACGCACACCCACAGCCGGAAGACGAAACCCCGGTACCGCGCCTCTCCGAGCACGCGCCCCCTGGGCCCCAGCCGGCGCTCGCACCGTACGCACTCGATGGCCATCTGCTGCCGTGCCGTCAGCCGTGCCGGATCAGGGAGTTGGTCTCCCGGCCGCCCGCTCACTCCCCGCCGCCCGAGTCGGTGCGCAGCTCCACCCACACCTGCTTTCCCCACCGCAGGACCTCCGTCCCCCACCGGTCGGCCAGCGCCTGGACCACGACGAGGCCGCGCCCGTCCTCCGCGCTGTCGTCCACGGTCCGGGGCGCGGGCGCGGTCCGTGACTTGTCGACGACGGCCACCCGGACCCGCCCCGGCTCGGGCAGCGAGACCAGCACGCGCACGAGATGGCTGCCGCTGTGCCGGACGGAGTTGCCGATCAGCTCGGACACGACCAGCGCGGCGCTGTCCGTGAGCCCCGGCAACCCCCAAGCGGTACACGCGGCGCTCACCAGCAGCCGGGCCCGGCGTGCCGACTCGGGGGCGCAGGGCATGGTCTGGCTGTAGGCGGGATGTCCGAGGGGGGAGGGAAGAACGGCGCCGGGTTCCATGGCGGTCTTTATGCGGGGGCTCTGGGCGGGGCGGCGCATGGGGTTGGTGGGGGGAAGCGACATGGGAGTCTCCCGGCGGCGGTTCTGGTGCTTGGGCGCACGCGCCTGAGGTGGCAACGCACGCGCCGGTTACCGTTGGTGATGGAGCGGTAACTCCATTCAGCGTGGGGTGTGGCCTAGCGGCGAGCAACTTGGTGCGGGAATTCCGCGCTAATTGGTATATGCGATCGAACGGGGTAAAGCCTGTGCAAGCGGGACTTGAGGCGTGACACTCGTAACACGCCCTGTGATGAGGCAGGCTTGACCGCCAAGGAGGCACGCTCGTGGCAGCACCCACAGGACCGACGGTCCGGCGCATTCAACTCGGTTACGAGCTGAAGCGGTTACGGGAAAAGGCCGGATTCACCCTGGCTCAGGCGGTGGAGGGGTTGACGTTCTCTCCGTCCAAGCTGCACCGCACGGAGGGCGGGGCGACTGGTCTGCCCAAGGTGCAGGACCTGCGGGACCTGCTCGATCGGTACGGCGTCCACGACGAGGAGGACGTGAATTTCCTGGTGGAAGTTCACCGGGACTCGCTCAACCGGGGGTGGTGGTCCACCTATCGCAGCGTCCTGCCGTCGGGCATGGGGATGTACATCGGCCTGGAGAGTGGTGCCCGCAGCAGTCGCACCTGGCAACCACACGTGGTCTTCGGTCTCTTGCAGACCGAACGCTACGCACGGGAGATGTTCCTCAACGCGAAGCCGGTCGACGAGACGACAACCGAGTTCGTGGAGCGCCACATCGAGATCCGTATGGGGCGGAAGGAAGCTCTGACCCGTAGGGAAAGCCCGCTGGAGTTGTGGTCCATCCTGGACGAGGCCGCCCTGCGCAGGGTGGTGGGCAGTCCGGAGGTAATGCGTGAGCAGTACGAGGAGATTGTCAACCTCACTCGGGGCGACAACGTCACGGTCCAGATCCTGCCAATGAGTTCGGCGACTTACCGGACCGGGACCGACTTCAGTCTGCTCGATCTCGGAAGTTCACTGCCCACGATTGTCGAAGTGGACGGCCATGGTGGTGGCCCGACCCTCAGTGACAAGGACACCAACATCTGGTCCTTCACCCGCAAGTTCGACGCCCTGCGTGCGGGCGCCCTTGCCCCGAGTGAGACGCCCGCCTTCCTGCAACGACTAGCACGGGAGATCTGACGATGACTCACCGCACAGCACTCGGAGTCGCCCCCGAGGAAGCCTGGTTCAAGTCTTCCTACAGCAATAACGAGGGTGGTGTATGCGTCGAGGTCGCCGACCTCACCCCCACCGCCCAGGTGGGCGTCCGCGATTCCAAGCACAAGGCCGGCCCCGCGCTCGTCGTCCCGGCCGCCGCCTGGGCCGCGTTTGTCGCGGGTGCCCGGTCCGGTTTCTGACATGGCAGGCGGGCCGCCCCGTCGGGCGGCCCGCCTGGTCCGGTGCCGTCGCCGTGCGGGTCAGCGGCCGTCCCGGAGCCGCGTCGCCGCCCAGAACGCCTTCTGCGCGAGCAGCGTGAGCGTTCCGGCGGCGACGATGCCCGCCAGGTTCAGCAGGAGCTGGCCGGTGGAGCCCCAGACCTGGCCGAAGTCGCCGTAGCCGAGGGCGACCGCCGCGTTGGCCGCCGCCGGGACCGTCGTCACGGAGATGGCGACGCCGACCAGCGCGCCCGACTTCGCCGAGGTCAGCGAGAGCATGCCCGCCGCGCCCGCGAGCGCCGCGACCACCAGCGAGAAGAGGTCGGGGTTCCAGATGAACGAGGTGTTCGGGCGGTCCGCCTCCAGCATTGACTCGGAGAAGAGCCCGAAGCCGTCCATCATCAGGCCGAACACCGTTGTCAGCGCCATGGCCACCGCGAACCCGACGAGCACCGCCACCAGCGAGCGCCACGCCAGGCGCGGGGCGCGCTGGACCAGCGCCGTACAGATGCCCGCCAGCGGGCCGAACTCCGGGCCCACCGCCATCGCGCCGACGATCAGGATCGCGTTGTCGAGCACCACACCGCACGCCGCGATCATCGTCGCGAGGGTGAGGAACGCCAGATAGGTGACCGAGAGGGTGGACTCCTCGTGTGTCACGTCCTCCAGATGCTCCCACAGCACGGCGTCGGCCCCCTCGCCCGGCGCCGCCTTCTCCGCCTCGTCGCCGCGCTTCGAGAGCGACAGATGGACGTCCTCCACGGAGATCGAACCGAACTCGTCGGCCCCGAGGCGGCACAGCTCCGAGATCAGCTCGTCGCCCGCCTCGCGCGCCACGTCGCACAGGATCAGGTCCCCGTGCGGGTCGCGTGCCGCGCCGGGGACGACGGCGAGATGCGCGGTGCCGACGGTGGACTCGACGGCCCGTACCACCTCGTCGGTACGGTCGGCCGGTACGAGCAGACGCAGATGCAGCACGTCGGCCGCTCCTCAGGTGCTGGATGGGGCAGGTCAGAGTATGCGCGGGTCGGAATTTGCGCGGGTCGGAGTGTGCGCGGGTCAGAGTTTGCGCAGGGAGAGCCGCTGGACCTTGTGGTCCTGGTCCTTGCGCAGGACCAGGGTGGCGCGGCCCCGGGTGGGTGCCACGTTCTCCAGCAGGTTGGGCTTGTTGATGGTCCGCCAGGTCGTACGGGCGTACTCCAGGGCCTCCTCCTCGGAGACCTGGGTGTACTTCCTGAAGTACGACGACGGGTCCTGGAACGCCGTCTCGCGGAGCTTGCGGAACCGGTTCAGGTACCAGCTCTCGATGTCCTCGGGCCGCGCGTCGACGTACACGCTGAAGTCGAAGTAGTCGGCGAGCGCCACCCGCGTCCTGCCGTCCTTGCCGGGCAGCGCGGGCTGGAGGACGTTCAGCCCCTCCACGATGAGGATGTCGGGGCGCCGTACGGTGAGCAGTTCGCCGGGGACGATGTCGTAGATGAGGTGCGAGTAGACGGGCGCGGTGACCTCGTCCTTGCCCGCCTTGATGTCCGCGACGAAGCGGGTGAGGGCCCGCCGGTCGAACGACTCCGGGAACCCCTTGCGCGACATCAGCCCGCGCGCCTGCAACTCCCTCATCGGGTACAGGAAGCCGTCGGTGGTGACCAGTTCGACCCGCGGGTGCTCCGGCCAGCGGGCCAGCATCGCCTGGAGGAGCCGCGCCACGGTCGACTTGCCCACGGCCACGCTCCCCGCGACCCCTATCACGAACGGGGTGCCGCGCTGCGCGCCGTGCCCGTTGCCCGCGTCCCCGAGGAAGGTGTTGAGGGCGCCGCGCAGCCCGGCGGTGGCCTGCACGTACAGGTTGAGCAGCCGGGAGAGCGGGAGGTAGACGTCCCGTACCTCGTCCAGGTCGATGACGTCCCCGAGCCCGCGCAGCCGCTCGACCTCCTCGGCGGTCAGCGGCAGCGGCGTCCTGTCGCGCAGCGCGCTCCACTCGGCCCGGCTGAGGTCGACGTAGGGGGTCGGCCCGTGGTCGGTCCGGCGGGCGGGGCCCCGTGGCGGCGGTGACGTCGGCGTGGTGATCACCCGGCCATTGTCCGGGGCGCGCGGAGGCGCGCGGGAGTCCGCCGGGGGTGGGGTCGGTCACGTGGCGTGTACGCGAGGTCCCCGCGCACCGGTGCGCGGTCTGCGACGATGCCGCCCGGAAAGAGGGGAAAGGCGGGAAAGCGGTCAGCGCGATGGAAAAGCCAGGAACAGCCAAGAACAGCAAGGAAGGGAACGGTATGTGCGGAATCGTGGGTTACGTGGGCGGACAGTCGGCGCTCGATGTGGTCATCGCGGGACTCAAGCGCCTGGAGTACCGGGGGTACGACTCCGCGGGGGTCGCCGTCCTCGCCGACAGCGGGCTCGCCGCCGCCAAGAAGGCGGGCAAGCTCGTCAACCTGGAGAAGGTGCTGGTGGAACACCCGCTGCCGGGCGGCGTCACCGGCATCGGCCACACCCGCTGGGCCACGCACGGCGGCCCCACCGACGCCAACGCCCACCCCCACCTCGACAACGCGGGCCGCGTCGCCGTCGTCCACAACGGGATCATCGAGAACTTCGCCGCCCTCCGCGCCGAGCTGGCCGGGCGCGGTCACGACCTCGGCTCCGACACCGACACCGAGGTCGTCTCGCACCTCCTCGCCGAGGCGTTCTCCTCCTGCGGCGACCTCGCCGAGTCGATGCGTCAGGTCTGCCGGCGGCTGGAGGGCGCCTTCACGCTCGTCGCCGTCCACGCGGACGCGCCCGATGTCGTCGTCGGCGCGCGCCGCAACTCGCCGCTGGTCGTCGGGGTCGGGGAGGGCGAGTCGTTCCTCGCCTCCGATGTGGCCGCGTTCATCGCCCATACGCGCTCGGCGATCGAGCTGGGCCAGGATCAGGTCGTGGAGGCGCGCCGCGACGGCGTGACCGTGACCGACTTCGACGGTGCCCCGGCCGTGGTCCGCTCGTACCACGTGGACTGGGACGCCTCCGCCGCCGAGAAGGGCGGCTACGCCTCCTTCATGCTCAAGGAGATCGCCGAGCAGCCGAAGGCCGTCGCGGACACCCTCCTCGGCCGGATCGACGCCGAGGGCGCGCTCACCCTCGACGAGGTGCGCATCCCGGCGGCCGTGCTGCGCGAGGCGGACAAGGTCGTGATCGTGGCGTGCGGGACGGCCTTCCACGCCGGGCTGATCGCCAAGTACGCCATCGAGCACTGGACGCGGCTGCCCTGCGAGGTGGAGCTGGCCAGCGAGTTCCGCTACCGCGACCCGATCCTGGACCGGCGCACGCTCGTCGTCGCGATCTCCCAGTCCGGGGAGACGATGGACACGCTGATGGCGCTGCGGCACGCGCGCGAGCAGGGCGCCAAGGTGCTGGCCATCTGCAACACGAACGGGTCGACCATCCCCCGGGAGTCCGACGCGGTCCTCTACACGCACGCGGGCCCGGAGGTCGCCGTCGCCTCCACCAAGGCGTTCCTGACCCAGCTCGTGGCCTGCTATCTGGTCGCGCTCTATCTGGGCCAGCGGCGCGGCACGAAGTGGGGCGACGAGATCCGCGACGTCGTGCGCGACCTGGGGCGGATCGCGGGCGAGGTGGAGCGCGTCCTGGCCACGATGGAACCCGTACGAGCACTCGCGCGCACCCTGAAGGACAAGGGGACGGTGCTGTTCCTGGGTCGGCACGTGGGGTATCCGGTGGCCCTGGAGGGCGCCCTCAAGCTCAAGGAACTCGCGTACATGCACGCGGAGGGGTTCGCGGCGGGCGAGCTGAAGCACGGCCCGATCGCTTTGGTCGAACAGGATCTGCCGGTGGTGGTCGTCGTACCGTCGCCGCGCGGGCGCTCGGTGCTGCACGGCAAGATCGTCTCGAACATCCAGGAGATCCGGGCCCGGGGCGCGCGCACCATCGTGATCGCGGAGGAGGGGGACGAGGCGGTGGTGCCGTACGCGGACCATCTCATCCGGATCCCCGCGACGCCTACGCTGCTCCAGCCGCTGGTCGCGACGGTGCCGTTGCAGGTGTTCGCGTGTGAGCTGGCGACGGCCCGGGGCAACGAGGTGGACCAGCCGAGGAATCTGGCGAAATCGGTCACGGTGGAGTAGCCGCCGTGGTGGAGTGAAGCGGAGAGAGGGAGTTCAGTGATCATCGGGGTGGGGATCGACGTCGCGGAGATCGACCGGTTCGGGGAGTCGCTGCGGCGCACCCCGCAACTGGCCGACCGGCTCTTCCTGGAGAGCGAGTTGCTGCTCCCCGGCGGCGAGCGGCGCGGTACGGCCTCCTTGGCGGCGCGGTTCGCCGCGAAGGAGGCCGTGGCCAAGGCGCTCGGCGCGCCCGGGGGGCTGCACTGGACGGACGCCGAGGTGTACGTCGAGGAGACCGGGCGGCCACGGCTGCGCGTGACGGGCACGGTGGCCGCGCGCGCCGCCGAGCTGGGCGTACGGAACTGGCACGTCTCGCTCAGCCACGACGCGGGGGTGGCGTCGGCCGTGGTGATCGCGGAGGGTTGAGGCGAGAGGAACGGCCGTGGAGCCGGAGAGCCGCTGAGGAGAGAGCAGGGCTGATGCGTACCGCCTACAGCGTGGAGACCGTGAGGAACGCCGAGCGCGAGCTGATGGCGCGGCTGCCGGAGGGCGCGCTGATGCAGCGCGCCGCCGCCGGTCTCGCCGCTGCCTGCGCCGGGCTGCTGAAGGACCTGCTCGGACGGGTGTACGGGGCACGCGTCGTCCTGCTCGTCGGCAGCGGTGACAACGGCGGCGACGCCCTGTACGCCGGCGCCCGGCTGGCCCGCCGGGGCGCGGGGGTCGCGGCGGTGCTCCTCGCACCCGGCCGGGCGCACGCGGGCGGGCTGAAGGCGCTGCTCGGCGCGGGCGGCCGGGTCGCGGACGACCCCTATGAGGTGCTGGCCGCCGCCGACCTGGTGGTGGACGGCATCACCGGCATCGGCGGCCACGGCGGGCTGCGGCCCGACGCGGTGCCGGTGGTACGGGCGGCGGGCGCCGCGGACGCGGTGATCGTCGCCGTCGACCTGCCGAGCGGGGTCGAGGCGGACAGCGGGGAGGTCGAGTCGGCGGAGCGGGCGGTGCGCGCGGACGCGACGGTCACCTTCGGCGCGTACAAACCGGGCCTGCTCATCGACCCGGCGCGCGAACACGCGGGCGCGCTGCGGCTGGTGGACATCGGCCTCGCCCCGCACCTGCCCTCCGTCCCCGAGCTGGAGGCGCTGCAGCACGCGGACGTGGCGCGGCTGCTGCCCGCGCCGACCGCGGAGAGCGACAAGTACCGGCGCGGCGTCGTCGGCGTGGTCGCCGGCTCGGCGCGCTACCCGGGCGCGGCGGTCCTCGCCGTCTCCGGCGCGCTGCGCGGCGGCGCGGGCGCCGTACGGTACGTGGGTCCCGGCAGCGAGGCGGTCCTCGCCCGCTTCCCGGAGACGCTGGTGCACGAGGGCCCGCCCTCGGAGGCCGGCCGCGTCCAGGCGTGGGTGGTGGGCCCCGGGCTCGGCGAGGGCTCGTGGGCCCGCTCGGCGGTGGCGGAGGTCCTGGCCTCGGACGTCCCGGTCCTGGTCGACGCGGACGGCCTGCGCCATGTCACCCCGGAGGCGGTACGCCCCCGTACGGCCGGCACGCTGCTCACCCCGCACGCGGGCGAGGCGGCGGCGCTGCTCTCCGTCCCCCGCGCAGAGGTCGAGGCGGGCCGGCTCGCGGCCGTACGGGAACTGGCCGCCCGGTACGGCGTGACGGCCCTGCTGAAGGGCTCGACGACCCTGGTCGCCGCCCCGGACCCGTCGGCCCCGGTCCGCGTCAACCCCACGGGCACCCCCTGGCTGGCCACGGCGGGCAGCGGCGACGTCCTCTCCGGCCTCGCGGGCTCCCTCCTCGCCACCGGCCTCCCCGCCCGCGACGCCGCCTCGGCCGCCGCCTACCTGCACGGCCTGGCGGCCCGCCTGGCCTCGCACGGCGCACCGGTGGCGGCGGACGACGTGGCGGCGGCCGTGGGGGAGGCGTGGCGGAACGTGGTGGCGGACAGGGGCTGACGGGCGGCTCGCTCCGAGCCGGTGAGACGGGACGCCGGGTGCCGGGGCGGGCGCTCGCCGTACCGTGATCGCACGGGCGGCCGGGGAACTGAGAGACTGGGCCCGATGACCGGAATCATGCAGACCTCGGCCACCCCGCGGGCGCGGGCCGAAGTCGATCTCGCCGCCCTGCGGGGCAATGTGCGCGCGTTGCGTTCCCGGGTCGGGGACGACGTCGCGGTGATGGCTGTCGTGAAGTCCGACGCGTACGGACACGGCATGCTGCCCGTCGCCCGCGCCGCCCGCGCCGCCGGGGCCGCCTGGCTGGGGGCGGCCACGCCGCAGGAGGCGCTCGCGCTGCGGGCCGCCGGGATCGGCGGGCGGGTGCTGTGCTGGCTCTGGACGCCCGGCGATCCCTGGCGGGAGGGGATCGAGGCCGATCTCGACATGTCCGTCAGCGGGCTGTGGGCGCTGCGCGAGGTGACCGCCGCCGCGCGCGCGGCGGGGCGGCCCGCGCGGATCCAGCTCAAGGCCGACACCGGGCTCGGCCGCAACGGCTGCCAGCCCGCCGACTGGCCGGAACTCGTCGGTGCCGCGCTCGCCGCGCAGGCCGCCGGGGAGGTGCGGGTCACCGGGCTCTGGTCGCACTTCGCCTGTGCCGACGAGCCGGGACACCCGTCGATCGCCGCCCAGTTGGAGGTCTTCGACGAGGTGGTGACGTACGCCGAGAAGGCGGGCGTCGAGCCCGAGGTACGGCACATCGCCAACTCGCCGGCCACGCTCACCCTCCCCGAGTCGCACTTCGACCTCGTGCGGACGGGCATCGCCATGTACGGCATCTCGCCCAGCCCGGAGCTGGGCACCCCCGAGGAGTTCGGCCTGCGCCCCGTGATGACGCTCTCCGCCTCCGTGGCGCTGGTCAAGCAGGTGCCGCCGGGGCACGGGGTCAGTTACGGCCACCACTACGTCACCCCGGGGGAGACCACCCTCGGCCTGATCCCGCTCGGTTACGCGGACGGCATCCCCCGGCACGCCTCCGGGCGCGGCCCCGTGCTGGTCGGCGGGGTGCGGCGGCGGGTGGCCGGACGGATCGCGATGGACCAGTTCGTCGTCGACCTCGGCGGCGACACGCCGGAGCCGGGCGCGACCGCCGTCCTCTTCGGCCCCGGCGACCGGGGCGAACCGACCGCCGAGGACTGGGCGCAGGCCGCGGGGACCATCGCGTACGAGATCGTCACGCGCATCGGATCCCGCGTGCCCCGCGTCTATGTGAATGAGCGTGGGCATGCTGAGCCGGGCGGTCCGGCGACGGGACCGACCGGACCGACAGGACCGACAGGACCGACAGGACCGACAGGACCGACGGCACCGACAGGACCGACGGCACCGACTGGGCCGACGACGGGGGACGCACCGTGACGGAGAGCGGCAACTGGCGCAGGGCGGGCTTCGCCGGCGCCGCCATCGGCGTGATCGCCGCCGGGGCCGCCGCCGGTGTGGCGATCGAGAGGATGACCGTCGGGCGCGGCATACGCAGGAAGGCCCGGCTCGCGCTGGACGCGTCGGGACCGTACGGCACCCTGCGCGGCACCCCGGGCCGGGCCCTCGCGGACGACGGTACGGAGCTGTACTACGAGGTCGACGACATCACCCCGGAGGCGGCGGCGGAGGCCGGGGCGAAGGGCACCGGCGCGTCGGCCGCCCCGCGCCGGCGGCGGCTCTTCGGCCGGAAGGCGCCCGCGCCCGTCACCGTCGTCTTCAGCCACGGTTTCTGCCTCAACCAGGACGCCTGGCACTACCAGCGCGCCGCGCTGCGCGGCCTCGTCCGTACCGTCCACTGGGACCAGCGCAGCCACGGCCGCTCCGCCCGGGGCGTGGCCCAGCGCGGCCCCGACGGCGCCCCGGTCACGATGGACCAGCTCGGCCGCGACCTGAAGGCCGTCATCGAGGCCGCCGCGCCCGACGGCCCCGTGGTGCTGGTCGGCCACTCCATGGGCGGCATGACGATGATGGCGCTGGCCGACCAGTACCCCGAGCTGATACGGGACCGGGTCGTCGGCGTCGCGTTCGTCGGCACGTCGAGCGGGAAGCTCGCCGAGGTCACCTACGGGCTGCCGAGCATGGGCGTCAACGCCGTACGCAGCGTGCTCCCCGGCGTGCTGCGGGCGCTCGGCTCGCAGGCGGAGCTGGTCGAGCGCGGACGGCGGGCCACGGCGGAGATCTCCGCCGGGCTGATCAAGCGGTACTCCTTCAGCTCGAAGGACGTGGACCCGGGCGTCGCGCGGTTCGCGGAACGGCTCATCGAGTCCACCCCGATCGATGTCGTCGCCGAGTTCTACCCGGCCTTCACCGAGCACGACAAGGCGACCGCGCTCCCCGCCTTCCTGGAGATCCCGGCGCTCGTACTGGCCGGGGAGAAGGACCTGGTGACCCCCAGCACCCACAGCGAGGCCATCGGCGATCTGCTGCCGGACGCGGAGCTGGTGCTCGTCCCGGACGCCGGGCACCTGGTGATGCTGGAGCACCCGGAGGCCGTCACGGACCGGCTGGCCGACCTGCTGATACGGATCGGGGCGGTGCCCGCACCGTCTAACGTTGGTACGCATGGAAGCACCGCACAGCCCGGCGTCTGACGCCGCCCGTCCCGACGTCACCCTTACGGCCGAGACCCGCACGGTCGTCACCGTCGATTCGCCCGAACGGATGACGGAGCTGGGCCTGCGCCTCGCCGCGCTGCTCCGCCCCGGCGACCTGGTAATGCTCACCGGTGAGCTGGGCGCCGGCAAGACGACCCTGACGCGCGGCCTCGGCGCGGGCCTGGGGGTCCGGGGCGCCGTCACCTCCCCGACGTTCGTGATCGCCCGCGTCCACCCCTCGCTGACCGGCGGACCCGCGCTGGTCCACGTCGACGCGTACCGGCTCGGCGGCGGCCTCGACGAGATGGAGGACCTCGACCTCGATGTCTCGCTGCCGGACTCCGTGGTGGTCGTGGAGTGGGGTGACGGCAAGGTCGAGGAGTTGTCGGACGACCGGCTGCACGTCGTCATCCACCGGGTCGTCGGCGGGACCGCCGTCGCGCCGGAGGGCGGGGCGGACCCCGCGGCGACGGCCGAGGACGACCGCCGCACCGTCACCCTGACCGGCCTCGGCGCCCGGTGGGCGGAGACGGATCTGGCCCCGCTGGCCGCGCCGGCCGCGTAGCCCCCGCGGCTCCGGCGTACCACCGCCCTGCCGCCCCGCCCGCCGACCGGGCACCGGCCGGGTCGGCGATTCGGTCAGCCGTTCCGTACATTCCGACAAGACGTCGGCAAAATGTTGCGCGTGCCCTGCCGTGCGTGGTCACATGGTAGGGAGACTTGGTTAGGTCTACCTAACCATGCCTGCCCCCGGAGCCTCAGGAGGCACCCATGCCGGCGCCCGAGCGTGATATCCGTCCGCGGCCCTCGTCGTATCCGGCGCGGACGCCGTCGCCGTCGTCCGTCCCCATGCACGATCTGCTCGCGTCCTGCGCCGCCGCGGCGGCCGTCTCGACGCCCCCGCGCGCGCCGGAGCCCGACGCGGAGCGGGACCAGGAGCAGGACCCGGCGGTGGAACTGCGAAGAGAGAGCGGCGAGCAGGCCGGACAGCAGTGCGGCGCCGCGCACGAGCGCGACGCCGCGTAATCGAACCGGACCGGGAACAGAGGTCCGGGAACAGAGATCCGGGAACAGGGGACCGGGGACAGAGGTCCGGGAACCGGGAGCTGAGGGCCGGGGTCCGGAACTACGGGATGACTTCCACCTTCGAGCCGACCGTCGCGAAGGTCCACATCGCGTTCCCGTCCGCCACCCGCATCCTGACCCCGCCCGTCTTCAGCGTCGGGTCGGGGCTGGTGAGCGTGCCGTCCACCGCCGCGCTGAACCCGATCGCCACGTTGTCGACGGTCGTGAACCGCACCACGTGCTCGATCCGTACGCCGTCCGAGCCGGTCACGGAGCCGGACCGCGAGGTCACGGTGTACGAGCCGGGCGTCGGGTTGACCGTGCTCGGCATGACCGTGAACGTCCGCGTCGACCTGCCCTTCTCGTCCACCAGCCACACCCGCCGGTCGGCCAGTGCGTAGACGACCCGCATCCCCGAGCCCGAGTCGGCCGGCAGGGCCGTCGGGTCCTTCGGCTTCTGCGCGGGGGCGCCGCCGGCGGCGGGCAAGGAGCTGGGGGCCGCTTTTGTGGGCTTCCCGAGAGTGTCGGGGACGTTCGCCGATGCCTGGAAGGCGAGGAAACCGACCACGGCGACAGCCGCTGCGGTGAGCCCGGCCACGATTCCCGAGCTGCTCCTGGACACCTTGATCCACCTCTCGTACGTATGACTCCGTGGTGACGTTAGCAGCAGCGGGATGACGGGGCGGGGCGCCGTGCCCCGGCGCCGGGAGCCGTAGGCTGTTTGCGTGCTTCTGCTCGCCGTTGATACCGCCACGCCCGCCGTCACCGTCGCTCTCCACGACGGTTCCTCCGCCCTGGCCGCCGAGCGTCTGGTCGACGCGCGCCGCCACGGGGAGCTGCTGCTGCCCGCCGTCGACCGGGTCCTCGCCCGCGCCGGACGGAAACTCGACGCCGTGACGGATGTGATCGTCGGGGTCGGGCCAGGACCGTACACCGGGCTCCGGGTCGGCCTGGTGACGGCGTCGACCTTCGGCTCGGTGCTCGGCGTCCCGGTGCGCGGGCTCTGCACCCTGGACGGGCTGGCGTACGCGTCCGGCCTCACGGAGCCGTTCGTGGTGGCTACGGACGCCCGCCGCAAGGAGGTCTACTGGGCGCGGTACGCCGACTCCCGTACGCGGCTGACCGAGCCCGCGGTGGACCGCCCCGCCGACCTCGCGGACCGGTTCGGGGACGAGCTCGCGGGCCTGCCCGTGGTGGGCGCGGGGGCGCTGCTGTACCCGGAGGTCTTCCCGGACGCTCGGGCCCCCGAGCACCAGTCGGCCGAGGCGCTGGCCGCGCTGGCCGCCGAGCGGCTGGCCGCGGGCGGGGAGTTCCTGGCGCCGCTGCCGCTCTATCTGCGGCGGCCCGACGCGCAGGTGCCGAAGAACTACAAGGTGGTCACCCCGAAGTGACCGCTTCATCGGATTCCGCTTCTGTGGTCCTGCGGGAGATGCGCTGGTGGGACATCGAGCCTGTGCTCGCCCTCGAACGGGAGCTGTTCCCCGAGGACGCCTGGTCACCGGGGATGTTCTGGTCGGAGCTGGCGCACGCGCGCGGCCCGGCGGCGACGCGCCGCTACGTCGTCGCCGAGACGGCCGCAGTGACGGACGCCGGGACGGCCGCGGCGGGCGCGTGGCGGATCGTCGGGTACGCCGGGCTCGCCGCCGCCGGTGGCCTCGGTGACGTACAGACCATCGCCGCCGCCCGCGACCGGTGGGGCACCGGCCTCGGCTCCCGGCTCCTCACCGAGTTGCTCCAGCACGCCACCGCCTTCGAGTGCGACGAGGTGCTGCTGGAGGTACGGGTCGACAACACGCGGGCGCAGAAGCTCTACGAACGGTTCGGTTTCGAGCCCATCGGCTTCCGGCGCGGCTACTACCAGCCGGGCAACGTCGACGCGCTCGTCATGCGCTTCCGGGCGCGGGCCGCCGAGGACACAGTTGGAACAGAGACGCAGGGAACTGAGAACCATGGCTGACGAACCGCTCGTCCTCGGCATCGAGACCTCCTGCGACGAGACCGGCGTCGGCATCGTGCGCGGGACGACGCTGCTCGCCGACGCCGTCGCGTCCAGCGTCGACGAGCACGCCCGCTTCGGCGGTGTCGTGCCGGAGGTCGCCTCCCGCGCGCACCTGGAGGCGATGGTCCCGACGATCGAGCGCGCGCTGAAGGACGCCGGGGTCACCGCGCGCGACCTCGACGGGATCTCCGTGACGGCGGGTCCGGGGCTCGCCGGGGCGCTGCTGGTGGGGGTCTCGGCGGCCAAGGCGTACGCGTACGCCCTCGGCAAGCCGCTGTACGGCGTCAACCACCTGGCCTCGCACATCTGCGTCGACCAGCTCGAACACGGCCCGCTGCCCGAGCCGACGATGGCGCTGCTGGTCAGCGGCGGGCACTCGTCGCTGCTGCTCGCGCCCGACATCACCAGCGACGTACGGCCGATGGGCGCGACGATCGACGACGCGGCGGGCGAGGCGTTCGACAAGATCGCGCGCGTGCTGCACCTCGGCTTCCCCGGTGGCCCGGTGATCGACCGGCTGGCGCGGGAGGGCGATCCGGCGGCCATAGCGTTCCCGCGCGGGCTGACCGGGCCGCGCGACGCCGCGTACGACTTCTCCTTCTCCGGGCTGAAGACGTCCGTGGCGCGCTGGATCGAGGCGAAGCGGGCCGCGGGCGAGGAGGTGCCCGTACGGGACGTGGCGGCCTCCTTCCAGGAGGCGGTCGTGGACGTACTGACGCGCAAGGCCGTCCGCGCCTGCAAGGACGAGGGCGTCGACCATCTGATGATCGGCGGCGGCGTCGCGGCCAACTCCCGGCTGCGCGCGCTCGCGCAGGAGCGGTGCGAGCGGGCCGGGATCCGGCTGCGGGTGCCGCGCCCGGGGCTGTGCACGGACAACGGGGCGATGGTGGCGGCGCTGGGCGCGGAGATGGTGGCCCGCGGGCGGCCGGCCTCGGACTGGGAGCTGTCGGCGGACTCGTCGCTGCCGGTGACCGAACCGCATGTGCCGGGCGGCCCGGACGACGGCCACGGGCACGGCCACACCCACCCGCACGATCACGATCACGTTCATGAACTCGCGAAGGACAACCTGTACTCATGAGGCTCGCATGACACCCATGACACCCATGACCGTCGCGCTGATGTGGGAGGCCAAGGCCGCGCCCGGCCGGGGCGCGGAGCTGCTGGCGTGGGCCGGGGCGTACGAGCTGGCGCCCGCGCCGCTGCGCCGTGAGCTCTTCCGCGCCCCGGGGGAGGCCGGGGACCGGGTCCTCGTCATCACCTGGTGGGAGGGTTCCTACGACGCCGAGGTCCCCGAACTGCCGGACCCGGCGCCGGACATGATCGCCCGGCCGGTCCACCGCTGGCGGTTCGAGGCGCTCGGCGCGGAGTGAGGCCCGGCGGCTGAACCGGCTACCAGCGGACGGGCAGCCGGTTCAGCCCGCGCAGCAGACCGGGACGCCACTCGGGCGCACCGGCACCGGCTCCGTCGCCCGCGGCGCCCGTCTCGTCCAGGGCGAGGCCCGGGAAGCGCTCCAGCAGCGTACGCAGCGCGACGGCGCCCTCCAGGCGGGCCAGCGGGGCGCCCAGGCAGTGGTGGATGCCATGGCCGAAGGAGAGATGGCCCCGGGTGACGGCCGGGTCGCGGCGGATGTCGAAGCGGTCCGGGTCGGGGAACCGCTCGGGGTCCCGGTTGGCCGCCGCGATCGAGAACATGACGGGCTCGCCCGCGGCGATCCGGGTCCCGCCGAGGGTGACGGGCTCGGCGGTGTGACGGTACGACGTGGCCTGTACGGGCGGCTCGTACCGCAGCGTCTCCTCGATCGCGCCGTCCAGCAGCGTCCAGTCGGCGCGCAGCGCGGCGAGCTGGCCGGGGTGGCGCAGCAGATGGTGGACGGCGCTGGAGATCAGGTGCGCGGTGGTCTCGTGCCCGGCGACCAGCAGCACGAAGGCCATGCCGAGGAGTTCCTCGGTGTCGAGCCGCGCGCCGTCCCCGTCCCCGTTCTCATCGGTGGAGTGGATCACCGCGTGCAGCAGATCGCTCTCCGCGGCCCCGGCCGGCAGGGCGCGCTTCTGCTCGATGAGGCCGAGGAAGTACTCCGTCATCTCGCGGTTGGCCCGCTGCCCGGCCTCCGGGTCGGTCACCGCGACGATCTGTGCCGACCAGGCGCGGAACGGCTCCCGGTCGCCGGCCGGGACACCCAGCAGCTCGCAGATGACCGTGACCGGCAGCGGAAAGCCGTACGCGTCGACGAGATCGGCGCGGCCGTCCGCCGCCACGGCGTCGAGCAGCCCGTCGGCGATCTCCTGCACGCGGGGGCGCAGCGCCTGCACCCGGCGCTGCGTGAACTCCCTGGCGACCAGGCGGCGCAGCCGGGTGTGGTCGGGCGGGTCGACCTGGAGCATGTTGCGGCCGACGGCGTGGCCTCCGTCGCTCTTCCAGGAGGAGGAGTGGCGGATGTCGTTGCGCAGCCGCTCGGTGTCGGTGAGGGCGGCGCGGGACGTGGCACCGTCGGTGACGAGCCACTGCGGCGCGCCGAGGGGGAGGCTCACGGGGTGGACGGCGCCGGCCGCGCGGAGCCGCGCGTAGCGCGGGTACGGGTCGGCGGTGAAGCCGGGCCAGTCGCCCAGGGCGAGGTCCTCGGCGCCGGCGTCCCCGGCGCGTACCCCGTCACCGGTAGGGGAACCGGCAGGGCCGGTGGAGGTGGAGGTGGAGTCGGTGGGCATGGTGGTCTCCCGGATCCCTGCGAGGGCGAAGTAAAGCGGGGAGTCCTCCCCGTTTATCGCTCTCGACGATAACAGGGAAACCGGAAAGCGGGGAGTACTCCACACTTGTCGGCGCCACGGTACGGTACGGCCGTGAGACAGGACGCGCAGCGCAACCGGGAACGGGTGATCGCCGCCGCCCGCGCGGTCTACGCGGAGCAGGGCGTCGAGGCCCCGCTCGATGTGATCGCCCGCAGGGCCGAGGTCGGCAACGCCACGCTCTACCGCCGCTTCCCCGACCGGGCCGCGCTGATCGAGGCCGTCTTCGGCGACGGGCTCGCGGCGACCATCGAGGCCGGGGAGCGCGCCCGGGAGGCGGCGGATCCGTGGGCGGGGCTGGTGGCCTATCTGGAGCGGACCTTCGAGGGGCTGGCCACGGACCGGGGCGTCACGGACCTGATGACGACGGCCATGCCGGGCGTGCCCACGCTGGAGGCCCTGCACGTCCACAACGCCGCGACGATCGGCGCCCTGCTGGCGCGGTGCCGCGAGGACGGCACCGTACGCGACGACGTGTCGGTGGCGGACGTGCTCTTCGCGCTGGCGGCGCTGGGCCGTGCCGTACCGGCCGCCGAGACGGCCGCGTCCGGGTCCTGGCGGCGGCTGCTCGCGCTCTTCCTCGACGGGCTGCGCGCGGAAGGGGCCCGCCCGTTGCCGGGCGAGCCCCTCACTTCCGACGCGCTGCGGACGGCGCTCGGTGAACTGCACGGCCCCGGGCGCCCGGACGCGGCCGCCCCCCGCCCGTAACGGCCTCCGCCCGTAACAGCCTCCGTCCGTACGGCCTTACGGCTGGTCAGCCGCCCTGCTGCGACAGCTCCTTGGCCCGCTTCTCCGTGACGAACTTCCAGGCCCCGCCGTCGCCGTCGGTGCACTTCTTGACCACGAGCGGCGCGTCCGGGCCGTAGTCGTCGACGTTGGGGTCGGGGCGGCTCAGCTTCAGGCACATGTTGTCGCTGGCGAGGTTGCGTATGTAGTAGTGCGACAGGGTGTCGTTGCCGTTGTCCTGGAGGTCGAGCCACCAGAGCTGGTTGTCGCTGGTGGTGCCGTCACAGGGGAACTCGGCGACCGGGGTCCCGGGGTCCACACCCTCGTAGCCGCCCAGGTCCATGCACAGTTCGTCCGTGACGTTCCGGATCTGGAAGACGCTGGTGCCGTTGGGGGCCTTGTTCTTGTAGCGGACCTCAAGGTTCCAGAGCTGGTTGTCCTCGTCCGGGGGGTTGCAGTACGAGTGCTGGACCACCCCGTTCGGGGCGCCCTTCTCGCGGCCGAGGATGTCGGCGCACTTGTCGGTCCGCACGTCCCTGACCTGGACGCGGGTACGCGACGCCGGGTCCTTCTTCTCCTTGGGCTCGTCGCCGCCACCGCCACCGCCACCGCCGTTGTCACCGCCCCCGTCGTCCGGATCGGGCTTCGGTTGCTCCGGGGTCTCCGCGGAGGGGGCCGGTTCGGGCAGCTTCGGCGCCGCGGGCTCGGAGGGCTTGATCGCCTCGGCGGCGACCGACTCGATCTTCTCCTTGGCCAAGCTCCGCACATTCGGCTTGAAGTTGAACCAGAGGATCAACCCGGTGACGGTGAGCACCAGCAGCAGGCTCATCACCGTCATCAGCCAGTACGGCATGACGCTGCGCTGTACGTACGTCCCGTCCACCGGCGTCGGCTCCGCGCCCGACCTGCGGATGTCGAGCGTGTACGGCCGCTCCTGCTTCTGCCCGGCCCAGGTGATCTGGCGCGGCTTGAGCGTCGTCTTCACGAACGCGGCGCGCCCCGGCTCGATCTGGATGCTGCCGGGCAGGATCTCGTAGCTGAGCTGATCGCCGTTGTCGCTGCCGCTGATGGACGCGGTGAGTTTCACGTTGCCGAGGTTGTCGACGGCCAGCTTGGGCCGGCCCCGGAACCGGCCCTTGACGGTCGGCGGCACGATCTCGGCGCGCAGCTCCGAGAAGGGGGCGATGGTGATGTTGCCCTCGGCGACCGTCGTGGCGTCCGGGTGCTCCGTGGGCACGACCTGCACACCGTACGGATGCGGTCCCGCGGTGGAGTCGGGGGTGCGCGGCGGCGCGAAGGTGACGGTGACGGTGCCGGTGGTACCGGGGTAGAGCCGGAGGGTCGCGGGTTCGACGGTGGCGTACGGCGCGAGGTCGCCGACCGGGACGAAACGGTACTCGTCGACCACGTCACCGGTATTGCGCAGCCGCAACGTCACGGATCTGGTCGCACCCGCGTCCATGGTCGTCGAGGCAGGTTCGAGGGAAGTCCATAGGCTCACTTCCCCGACCCTAGAGGCGGCCGGGCACGATGAGCAGCGGCGCGGGGGCACGATCGCCGTCCGGGAGGGCCCGGCGCGCTGCCCGAAGGCGCAACGGGGCCCCGGCCGAAAGATCTTCGAAAGATTTTCCCGGCGTGTGTCGATCCGGGCGTCTCCCGTTCGACGTAAGGGTGAGAGGCGGGAAACAGCCCGCCCCCACACCTGAGGAGTCACTATGCCGCGCTTTCTGTCCCTGGTACGTATCGACGAGGCCACCGCACCGGCCGGCGGCCCGAGTCCCGAGCTCCAGCAGCGCATGGGGGCGCTGCTGGAGGAGATCACCAAGGCCGGCGTCATGCTCGACACCGCCGGGCTGACGCCGACCTCCGAGGGGGTGCGGGTCCGGCACGAGAAGGGCGGGAAACTCACCGTCACCGACGGGCCGTTCACCGAGGCCAAGGAGGTCATCGGCGGGTACGCGCTCATGCAGGCGAAGGACAAGGCGGAGGCCGTCGAGTGGGCGCGGCGCTTCGTCGAGGTGCATGGGGACGAGTACGACGTGACCTGCGAGGTCCGGCAGATCGCCGAGTAGGGCGGGGCCCGACGGGCTCGCCGCGCCCCTCGCGGGCGTGTGTGTTCTGATGGGTGCCCGTGAGGGCAGACGAGCCGGACGGACCGCACGGCGCGGCCGGGGCGGACCGCGCGGACCGTGTGAATGGCGCGGACCGCGCGGAGCGCGCGCTGGCGGCGGTCTTCAGGATCGAGTCCCCGAGGATCATCGCGGCGGTCGCCCGTATCGTGCGCGACATCGGCATCGCCGAGGAGATCGCGCAGGACGCGCTCGTCGCGGCGCTGGAGCGGTGGCCGGGGTCGGGCGTCCCGGACCGGCCGGGGGCCTGGCTCATGGCCACGGCCAGGCACCGCGCCATCGACCTCGTACGCCGCCGGGAGACGTACGCCCGCAAGCTCGCCGAGGTCGGCCGGGCCCTGGCGGACTCTCCCGGGCCGGAGACCCCCGAGGCGGCGGTGCTCGGCACCGGCACCGGCGGCGGAGACACCGGCGGAAGCTTCCGGGGAGGCAGCGGCGGAGACATCGGGGAGGAGATCGACGACGACCTCCTCCGCCTCATCTTCACCGCCTGCCACCCCGTCCTCTCCACCCCGGCCCGCATCGCGCTCACCCTGCGCCTCCTCGGCGGACTCACCACCGACGAGATCGCCCGCGCCTTCCTCGTCCCCGAGGCGACCGTCGCCCAGCGCATCGTGCGCGCCAAGCGCAGTCTCGCCGCGGCGGGCGTGCCGTTCGAGGTGCCGTACGGTGCGGAGCGCGCGGCGCGGCTCTCCTCCGTACTGGAGGTCATCTACCTGGTCTTCAACGAGGGGTACTCGGCCACCGCGGGGGACGACTGGCTGCGCCCCGGGCTCTGCGAGGACGCCCTGCGCCTCGCCCGCGTACTCGCCGGCCTGATGCCCGGCGAACCCGAAGCGCACGCGCTCGCCGCCCTGCTGGAGCTCCAGGCGTCCCGGACACCCGCCCGTACGGGACCCGACGGCGCGCCCGTCCTGCTCGCCGACCAGAACCGGGCCCGCTGGAACCAGCTCCTCATCCACCGCGGCTTCGCCGCCCTCACCCACGCGGGCTCCCTCGCCGCGCGCGCGGGCGCGGCGCCGGGGCCCTACGCCCTCCAGGCGGCCATCGCGGCCTGCCACGCCCGCGCGGTGACGTACGAGGAGACGGACTGGCGCGCGATCGCCGTCCTGTACGGCAGGCTCGCCGCGCTCACACCCTCCCCGGTGGTCGAACTCAACCGCGCCGTCGCCGTCTCCCTGGCCGAGGGCCCGGCGGCCGGACTCGCGCTCGTGGACGCCCTCGCCGACGACCCGGCGCTGAAGGCGTACCACCTGCTCCCCAGCGTCCGGGGCGACCTGCTGGCCAGGCTGGGACGCAGGGAACAGGCGCGGGCCGAGTTCGAGCGGGCGGCCGGGCTCACCCGCAACGCGCGCGAGCGCGAACTGCTCCGGCGCCGCGCCGCCGAACTCGGGGCGCCCGAACGCCCTTAGGGTCTCGCGGCTCAACTCCGCCAGACGGCCAGCGCGAGCGAACCGCCCAGCGCCAGCACGGCCAGCACATACGCGACTTGCTGCGCGCTCGGGCTCACCGCGACACCGCCAGCCGGTCCTGCAGCCGCGTGCGGAGCAGGGGTGGCCCGATCTCGTCCACCGAGGTCCAGCGCGCCCGGCCCAGCGCGGCCATCGCGGGGACGAGGACGCGCGAGTGGGTCCGGAAGAGATAGCGGAAGCCGTACCGGACGCGGCGTCCGTCCTCGGGGGCGGCGGGCGAGGTGTCGACCAGGATCGGGCCCTCCTCGCCGGGCGCCGTCCAGACGTTCTGGACGCCCGCGAACTCCTCCAGCACGCGTGTCGCGGTCCGGCTGAGCGACTGGTCCGAGGGGTCGGGCGCGCCCTCGGCGAACCCCCAGGCGTCCCCGTACCGCAGGGCGAGCGCCCGCCCCTGCTCGTCCATCAGAATGGCGCCCGCCCGGACCACCGGGCAGCTCCCGTGGTGCAGACACAGACCTTGCCTGGAGTGATCGAGCAACGCGTCGAAAAGGGGCATCGTCGCCGTCGTCTCGTCGGGGTGGCCAAGCAGGTAGTGGTTCAACTCCTTGATGATGGCGCTCTCTTTGACAGCCACGGTCAGCTCAACTCCTTGCGCTCTCAGACCTGGGCCCGGACCCGGACCGGAATTCGGCCCCCGTCCCGGTTCCGGATACGGATACGGCCCCCGGCTTTTCGGCGACCGGCAATGGAATCGCGCACCTGATGTCCTTTCCGGACGCGGTGAGTACGGTCTCCCAGTGCTCGGTCGGCTCCTCGATCAGGATCAGCCCTCTGCCGTCCTCCGCCGTGGAGGAACGGGCTCGCTTCGCTGGAACGGCCGTAGTGAAATCACTGACGGTGACGGTCAGATGGGCCTCGGTCGGTGTGACGAGGAGGCCACAGCGGCCACCGGCGTGTTTGTGAACGTTGGTCAGCAGCTCCGTCACGACCAGAACCGCCACCTCCGAGACTGCTTCGCAGCCTCATGTCACCAACGTTTCTACCAGTTCACGACGGATACGTCCCAGTCCGTCCGGGTGGACGGTGAAGTCGATTCTCAGTTCCCGTTCGATGCCGGCCGCGCTCACCATGGCTCCTCCTGCGCAACCTTGAGGGCCGCGCGATCGATCGACAGCGAGTCACCACGAGGGTGGCGCCGTGTCTCGGCATGATGGTGCGGGGAGAAGGATCGAAGAGGCAAGATATTCCTTATCCACTTCACGCTGACGAGTGAATCCACCCCGGGGGCATCTCTATGCGGAGAAGTGGCCCGCCACTATGTGCTCATGGCTCACAACGACATGCCCACGATGCGCAGCAAACGGCTCGGCAACGAGTTGAAGCGGCTCCGCGTCGAACGGGCGTACAAAGTCCAGGACATCGCCGACAAGCTGCAGTGCGGGCAGCCGAAGATCTCCCAGATCGAGAACGGCAAGCGCGGCATAAGGCCGCTCGACCTGACGGTGCTGCTGGAGTTCTACGGAATCGACGACGCGGCGTATGTGGCGAGCATCAAGCGGCTCGCCAAGGAGATCCACAAGGTGGACTGGTGGAGCAGCGAGGGCCCCTTGCTCCATGACGAGCTTCGGGACTATCTGACCCTGGAGGCGGACTCGGAGCTGGTGCGTGAGTACGACCCCGCGGTGATCCCGGGGCTGCTCCAGACCGGGGCGTACATGCGGGAGATCTTCGAGGCCCGCTACCCCGTGGAGAAGATCGCGCCCTTGGTGGAGACCCGGATCAAACGACAGGAACTCCTCGGCCCGCACCTTGACTTCCGCCTGCGCACGATCATCGAGGCGTCCGTCCTCCACCGCATCAGCAAGTCCGGTGAGGTGGTCCGGGAGCAGTTGGAGCATCTGTTGCAGATGGGCAGGCGGAGCAACGTCAACATCCAGATCCTGCCCCTCGACGCGGCGATCCCGGCCGAGCAGTACACGCCGTTCACGCTCTTCTCCCTGCGCGGTGAACCCTCCATCGACGTCACGTGGTTGGAGCACGTCACCGGGGGTACGTTGTTGGAGCAGCGGACCGATGTCCAGGTGTACGCACAGGTATGGGACGAGTTCACCGCCGCGGCCCTTTCGCCGTCCGCCTCACAGAAGTACATCCGCGATCTCCTGTAGGGCAGTGGACAGTGATCTCCGAGGTCTCCGGCGAGTTCGACGGCGCGCTCTGGCACAAGAGCACATACAGCGGCAGCAACAACGGCTGCGTCGAGCGCGGCCGTTTGCGCGGCGGACGCCAGGCGGTCCGTGACACCAAGGACCGCGCGCTGGGGGCGGCCGTCTTCGAGCCTGCCTCCTGGCAGACCTTCGTGGACGCGGTCCGCGCCGGGGCCCGCTTCGACACTTGAGCGTCGGGGGTCGGGTTTCGAGCCCCTTTTCCAAGGAATGGGTGGGTGGTTGAACCCGCCCACCCACCCTTTTCATCCCGCCCGGCCAGCCGGGATGACTTTTCGTGATCGGGTCGCCACGGTGCGCTGTCGCCGTGTAGCGTGCGCTCCGTAAACGTAGAACGGCCCCCGCAGGTGCTACCAACACCGAGACGAGGGCCTGACCGTTCGAGATCGCTATCGCTGGAGACCGATCCCAATGGCTACTCAGCAGCCTACTGCTGTCCCGCGCCCGCACGCCCATCCCCACGCCAACCCGGGGTACGGAAAACGGCTCGCGCCCGAGCAATCCCCCCGCCGTGCCGACGACTTCGCACATCTGCCCAGGCGCGAGGCCGCGATCGCCGGATATATCGACCGGCTGCCGGAGGGCGCCGACATCTCGGTGAAGACGCTCGCGCGCCACCTCGCCGACTACGGCCAGTGCGCCGTACGGACCGCGCTCAACGGCCTCTCCTGCGCGGGCCACCTGCGCCGCCACCGGGAGGCCGTCCTCACCGGGAACGGCACGCAGCGCTGGGTGTGGCGCACGTACTGGTCGCGGGGCGCGCGGGACGACGACTGGTGGACGGCGTTCACCACGGGCGCCGCCGTACCGTCGTCCGGCCCACAGCCTGTCCGGACTCCCTCGGCGCTGGCCCGTACCGCCGCGTACGACGTCCTCGCACGGCTCGGCCGTATCGACCCGCGCCTGACGCTCTCCGAACCCGAATGCGGGGTGCTGGAGGAGGTGGCGGCGGAGTGGTTCGAGCGCGGCGCCGGTCAGGCCCAGCTCGTACAGGCGCTCACGGCAGGCCTTCCCGCGCAGGTGTCGGCCCCGTACGCCTTCGTACGCGCCCGGCTCCTCGCCAAGCTCCCTCCGGAGCCACCCTGCCCGCGCCGGACCATGGAGTGCACGGACTGCGGCGTGCCCGCCGAACCGGCCCAGCTCCCGGGCGGCCTGTGCCGCACCTGCCGAGGCGCCCCGGCCCCCGCTGCCCCGGGCGGGACCCTGCCACCGGAGCGCGTCCAGCACCACGCGGCCCGGCTGCGCACGGCTTTACGGACACCACTCGATCGGACCTCTGAGGAGAAGCAGCCATGAGCCTTCTGCACGCGCCGCCTGAAACCCGGGCAGGATGGAGGGGAGGAGGCGAGGCCATGACCCCGAACACCACTGACCGACCCCAGATGACGGTCGAGCAATTCGAGCAGATCGCGCACTCGGCGCCCGAGGGCGTTCGGCTCGAATACTTCAACGGAAAGATCGAGGCCAAGCCCGTGCCGGACGGTAACCACGACGAGATCGTCATGTGGCTCCTGGAACAGTGCATGCAGCATCGTCCCGACCTGAGGCTCTACCCCGAACGTGGGCTCAAGATCGAGGCGTACCGCGGGGGCCGGGCGCGGACCGATGGCACGCTCGCCCCTCGCAGGCACTTCACCGGGGCGGGCGAGTGGGCCGAGCCCGACGGCGTGCTCATGGCGGTCGAGGTCACCTCGCACGACCGGGACACGGACCAGCGCGACCGGATCGACAAGCCGGACGGCTACGCCGCCGCTGGGATCCCCGTCTACCTTCTCGTGGACCGCGACACCGACAGCGTCACCGTCCACTCCGACCCCGAGGGCGGCCGGTACCGCTGCTCGACGACCCGGCCGTTCGGTGCCGTCGTCGAGCTGCCCGACCCCGTCGGTATCAAGCTGGAGACCGAGGAACTGAAGGAGTTCGCCGACTGACGGCCCGTGGCGTGGGTGCGGGTGAGGGCGTGGCCGGTCGTCCGGTTGCCGGTCGATAACCTCGTGCACATGTCACGTCGTACGCCGCTGCCCCCGCCCCCGCCCCCGGAGCACCTGCGCTCCTGGCCGGACCGCGCGGCCCTGCTCGCGGACCGGGCCCGGGCGCTCACGTATCTCGGCGGTCGCAGCCTCGGGCCGGCCGCGCTGGTGCGTTTCTGGCTGCTGGTGGTGGGGGTGCAGTTCGGGTGGTTCCTGGTTGGGGAGTTGCTGGTCTCGCTCGCCGACGGGGTCGATCCCCTCGGCGTCGTGTTCGCCGTGCCCTTCCTCGCGAT
Organism: Streptomyces sp. NPDC088124; assembly: GCF_040685895.1. NCBI lineage: Bacteria > Bacillati > Actinomycetota > Actinomycetes > Kitasatosporales > Streptomycetaceae > Streptomyces > Streptomyces sp. NPDC088124. Next base: position 140,771 of record NZ_JBFBJB010000003.1, read on the forward strand.
CGGGCTGGGTGTGCTGGTCACAGCGGTGGTCTTCCTCGGGCTGTCCGTCCGTGAGGAGCGCGCGATGCGCGGCCTGATGACACAGTGGGCGGCGCTGGACCTCGACCCGCGGGCCGATGCGGGGCTGCGGATGGCGGGACGCAGCCTGAGCTGGCTGCTCACGTCGTTCGTGGCGGGCGCCACGGGGCTGGCCATCGCGTTCGTCGTACCGGCCATGGCCGAGCGGGGTGAGGACACGTACGCGGAGGTCGCGTACGGGATGGGGGCGGGCACCGTCCTGTGGATCGCCGGGCTGATCGGGGTGGTCCGGGCGGTGGGGCACTACCGGTGGGCGGTACGGCTGATCCTCCCGGCGAAGGCCCGCTGACGTACCCGGCGCCGGGTACGACGCGGTCAGGCGCCCGGACGCAGCCGCTCCCCGCCGCCCCGCTACCCTCTGCCGCATGATCAACCGCCGGCCGCTGCCGCCGTCCCCGCCGCCCGAGGAGCTGTGCTCCTGGCCCGACGACGCGGCGCGCCTCGCCGACCGGTCCACGGCCCTGGTGGAGCTGAGCAGACGCGGCCTGGGGATCGTACGGCTGGTGCTGCTGTGGCTGACCGGGGCGGTCACGGTGCTCGGCTGGGCGTGCGTCGGGCTGGCCGTCCAGAGCTTCGGGGAGGTCGGCTTCGACCCGGTGAGCGGGGTCGTGGCGCTGATCCTCGCGGCGGTCCTGCTGGTGCCCGCGGCGATCGCCCTCGGCTTCTGGCTGCACCGGGGCCATGTCATACGGCGGCGCCTGGAGGCGTGGGCGGCCCTCGACCCGGCGCCGGTGAGCGAGGCGCAGTCCCTGGCGCACCGGAGGTCGGTGCTGTGGCTGCTGCCCTCGGTGGCGCTGTGCCTGGCGGGGGTGGTCCTGGTCGGGGCTGCCCTGGCCGAGGCCTCGTCGCGGACGACGAAGGTGAGCAGTACGACGTACCTGATCGGGCTCGGGACCACGGTCCTGCTCACCGGGATTCTCGGCCTCGCCCAGTCGTTCTCGCAGCGGCGCTGGTCAGCGCAGTTGCGTCATCGCGTCCCGGTTCGCCGGGGCGGAGGCGCGCATCGCTGAGGCTGTTCCCACCGGCGCCGTCCTATCCTGAAGAGGGAACGCATACGCCATTCAGGTGTAAGGGGCGGCCGATGGAATGGCTTTGGTGGATTTTCGTCTTCTTCATCGTGGGCGGGTTCGGCTGGGTGGCCGACACGGGCCGGACCGCCCTCAGGACCCGGCATGAACGAAAAATCGAACGCTTCAAGCTGGCGGAGGGCGAGCGCCAGGCCGAGCGTCAGGCTCTGGAAGAGGCCCAGAAGCTCCCGGAGCCGATCTGCGGCTGCTCGCACCACCTGGCGAAGCACGACCGGCAGGGCAAGTGCCACGAGGACGTCGAGACCCCGACGGAGTGGGACGAGAACAAGAAGCCACTGCGGTACGAACTGAGGCAGTGCAACTGCCAGCGGTATGTGGGCCCGCAGCCGCTCTCCCAGATCTACGCGGACGAACTGACGGATCTGGACTGACCGGGCCGAGCCGGGCCGACGCGACCGGACCCGGTCGGCCTGTCGCGGACCGCGGCGGTGGCGGTGTGGGTGGGGCTTGTGAGGATCGACACCGAGGGCGCTCGTCAGCAGGGATGAACGGAATCAGTTGAGCGCACGCAGCACCAGCCGGACAACCGCTGTTATTCCTCGCCAGATCCACTCGAACAGTCCTGCGGGTACGGCCAGATCGGCGGCGCCGTCGACTACGGTCTCCCGGCCGGCCCCCGAACGGCACCGGGAGCAGGAGCGGGGCCAACGGCGCTTCTGCCCACCGCATTTCTTGCACATCGTCATGGTCATAGCCTCGTTCTTCCCTTCCACCCCACCGCTCCGCGGCGGCGTCCCGAACCTCGTAGTGGCTGGCCGGACCGTGAAGGAACGACCATCCAGGGCGACCACTCCGCCGTACCCCTTGCGCGGGTTCCGTACGTCGATCATGTGGGAAAGGCTAGGGGTGGCGCCGGGGCGCGCGCAGTCCTCCAAAGTCGCGTCCGGCGTCCACTTTCGGCGCGTGGCGTGGCGGGGACGCCCCCTGGTACTACCGTCGCCCGATCAGGGCGCATCGGCTGGCGCCGAGGCTATTCCGCCGAGTCCCCGGGGGCGGTGGCCGGGTGGCCCAGGAGCATGGTGGGGGCGCCTGCCACGCGGGTCAGGAAGACCGTGGCCGTGTGCGGGCCCTTGAGCTTGAGGCGGCGGCGCAGCTCTTCCGGTTCCACCGCCGAGCCGCGCTTCTTCACCGTCAGGACGCCTACCTCGCGGGCCCGCAGCAGGGCCTTCAGCTTCTTGAGGTTGAAGGGGAGTTCATCGGTGATCTCGTAGGCGGTGGCGTACGGGGTGGGGCGCAGTCCGTCGGCGGTGACGTACGCGATCGTCTCGTCGATCAGCCCTCCGTCCAGCTCCTCGGCCACCTCCGCGACGAGATGGGCGCGGATGACGGCGCCGTCCGGTTCGTACAGGAAGCGGCCGACCGTGCGGACGGGCGGGTCGGGCAGGCCGCGGCCCGTGAGGGTGATCGGGGCGTCGGTGGGTGCCCGGGGGGAGAGGAGCGTCGCGCGGCGCGTGCCGGGGGTGACAGGGGCGGGAGAGGTGGCGGATGGGGTGAGGGATGCGGTGGAGGATGGGGTGGGGGGTTCCGGTGCCCGATCCACGGCGTGCCAGAGCACCGCCTCCTTGACGTCGCCGCCGTCCGAGATCCACTCCGCCTCGAAGTCGTCCGGGACCAGCTCGTGCGGAATGCCCGGCGCGATCTTGATCGCGCCCGCGCCCACCCGCCGTACCGCCTCCACCGCCCAGGACAGCGGTGGCGAGTACGCCTCCGGATCGAAGATCCTGCCCCGCCCGCCGCGCCGCGCCGGGTCGATGAAGAGGGTGCCGGCGCCGGTCAGGTCGTACTCCAGGACGTCCGCGCGGGTCACCGTCACGGGCGGGGCGCCGGGGGCCAGGGTGCGTACGTTCGTACGGGCCATCTCGCAGGTCAGCGGGTCGAGATCGACGGCGGAGACGGCGAAGCCCGCCCGCGCCAGTTCGATCGCGTCGCCGCCGATGCCGCAGCAGAGGTCGGTGACCCGGGGCGCGTCCCCGTCCGCCGGCGCCGCGAGGGCGCGGAACCTGACCGCCCGGTAGGCGGCGACGGAGCCGCGCGTGGCCTGTTCGACGCCGTTCGGCGTGAAGTACATGCGGTACGCGTCCGTCGCGCCGAACTTCGCCACCGCGCGCTGGCGCAGCCGCGCCTGGGCCAGCGCCGCGGAGACCAGTTCGGCCGGGTGGTCGCGGCGCAGCCGGGTCGCGAGGGCGAGTTCATCTGCGGGGTCGTGGTCGCGCAGTTCGGCGAGGAGGGCCTGGCCCTCGGCGGAGAGCAGCGGCGCGAGAGAAGGGGAGGCGGGGGCGCGGTCGGTCACCCGGTCCATTGTGGGCCAGGCGGGGGATGGCGCGCGCCGGGCGGCGGTGTCGGACGGGCGGAGGTGCCGGGCGCTGACAGGATGCGGCGCCATGCAGCTAGTAAGACAAAAAGAACAAAAGGAAATGGTAGAGGTACGGGTCGCCCCGAAGGAGCCCCGGAACCTCCGGGCGTCCCGGCGGCGCGGCAAGCGGTGCGTGGCCGCCCTGGCGACGCTGCTCGTCGCCGCGATCGGCTCGGGTTGCGCCGCCGGGACCGGTGCCCCGGGGCACTCCGCCTCCGCCGGGCACGGCCGGCCCGGTGAACACGACGCACACGGCGAGCACGGTGAACATGGCGAGCGCGGCCAGGAGGGCGAGCGCGGCCAGGTGGCCTCCGGCGCGCCCGGCGGGCAGCAGGAGGGCGGCGCGGGGACGCTCTCGTACGCCGAGCAGACGCGCCGTACACAGGCCGCGCGCGCCATCGCGGCGCAGAAGTGGGGACTCGCCAGTACGCCCCTGGCCGCGCCCCCCGCGCCCGCGGTCAAGCCGGAGATCACCAACCGCAAGGGCTTCGAGATCGAGGACGAGGGGGAGGGCGAGAACCTGCCGCCCGTCTTCACCACCGTCCCGGTCAAGGACCGGGTCGTCTTCCTGACGATGGACGACGGTGCGGAGAAGGACCCCGAGCTGCTGCGGATGATGACCGAGCTGAAGATCCCGTACACCGCCTTCCTCAGCGACTACGTCATCAACGACGACTACGGCTACTTCCAGCAGATGCAGGACCGCGGGGTCACCATCCAGAACCACACGCTCAACCACCCCTACCTGCCCGGGCTCTCCTACGAGGAACAGCGGACGGAGATCTGCGACCAGCAGGACAAGCTGGGCAAGCGGTACGGGAAGCGCCCCACGCTGTTCCGGCCGCCGTACGGCAACTACAACCACGACACGCTGCGCGCCGCCAAGACCTGCGGGGTGCGGGCCGTGCCGCTGTGGACGGCCGAGGCGTACCCCGACCACATGGAGTGGCGCGAGTGGGACCGGGACCTGCACCCCGGCGACATCGTCCTCACGCACTTCCGTGGCCGCGAGGACTGGAAGGGCACCATGCCCGACATGATCCGGCACGCGATGAAGGTGATCACGGACAAGGGATACGCCGTGGCCAGGCTGGAAGACTACGTATGAGACCCGGGCACCGGCTGCTGGCCGGAGTGCTGGCGGCCGGTGCGCTCCTCACCGTCGGCTGCGCGCAGTCGGTGGACCCCATCGAACGGCTCGGGCGCAAGGCGGCGCAGAGGGTCGGCCCGCGGGCGTGGCAGGCCCCGCCGGTCGCGGGGGTCTCGCGCGGACCCGGTGTCCCTGGTGTCCCCGGTGCTCCTGGTGTTCCTGGATTCTCCGGTGTCCCCGGTATTCCGCGCGTGGCGGTTCCGGAGCCCGTCTCGCGTGCCGTCGTCGTACGCCGGAAGTGCGGGCGGCCCGCGCCGCCGGGGCGGACGGGGAAGCGCACCGCGAAGTGCCGGGGGCCGGCGCGCCCGGCCCGTGGCGTACCCGGAACGCCGACCCGCGCGCCCCGTGTTCCCGGCGTACCCGACACGCCCGACACGCGCTGACCGCGCCCGAACTCGTGTCCGGAACCATGCCCTCTCCGCTCGCGTTTCCCTCTCGGGAGTTCACGCCGCGCCCGTCCGTATTTGGCACTCCGCTTGACCGAGTGCTAATCGCGGTCATAGTCTCAGGCCTGGCACTCCCCACTGGAGAGTGCCAAAGCGCGACTGACGGATCCGGCACCCGCGACGACGGGTCCATCTGGTCGCCACCCTCAGACAGTTAACCCCGTGAGATCTCCGAAGGGGGAGGTCGGATCGTGACGACCGCCAGCACCAAGGTTGCCATCAAGCCGCTTGAGGACCGCATTGTGGTCCAGCCGCTCGACGCCGAGCAGACCACGGCCTCTGGCCTGGTTATCCCGGACACCGCCAAGGAGAAGCCCCAGGAGGGCGTCGTCCTGGCCGTGGGCCCGGGCCGTTTCGAGAACGGCGAGCGGCTCCCGCTCGACGTTTCCGTCGGCGATGTCGTTCTGTACAGCAAGTACGGCGGCACCGAGGTGAAGTACAGCGGCGAGGAGTACCTCGTCCTCTCGGCTCGCGACGTGCTCGCGATCATCGAGAAGTAACTCACCGAAGATTTACTTTTGCTTTTGAGCTGCGCCCCTGGCCCCCCTGCGAATGCCGGGTGGACAGGGGCGCAGCTCATTTGAGAGGACAGAGAAGCTCCCATGGCGAAGATCCTGAAGTTCGACGAGGACGCCCGTCGCGCCCTTGAGCGCGGCGTCAACAAGCTTGCCGACACGGTGAAGGTGACGATCGGCCCCAAGGGCCGCAACGTCGTCATCGACAAGAAGTTCGGCGCCCCCACCATCACCAACGACGGTGTCACGATCGCCCGCGAGGTCGAGCTCGACGACCCGTACGAGAACCTCGGCGCCCAGCTCGTGAAGGAGGTGGCGACCAAGACCAACGACATCGCGGGTGACGGCACCACCACCGCCACCGTGCTGGCGCAGGCGCTGGTCCGCGAGGGTCTGCGCAACGTCGCCGCGGGCGCTTCCCCGGCCTCCCTGAAGAAGGGCATCGACGCCGCGGTCAAGGCCGTCTCCGACGAGCTGCTCGCGACCGCCCGCCCGATCGACGACAAGTCCGACATCGCCGCCGTCGCCGCGCTCTCCGCGCAGGACGAGCAGGTCGGCGAGCTCATCGCCGAGGCGATGGACAAGGTCGGCAAGGACGGTGTCATCACCGTCGAGGAGTCCAACACCTTCGGTCTGGAGCTGGACTTCACCGAGGGCATGGCCTTCGACAAGGGCTACCTGTCCCCCTACATGGTGACCGACCAGGAGCGTATGGAGGCCGTCCTCGACGACCCGTACATCCTGATCCACCAGGGCAAGATCGGTTCGATCCAGGACCTGCTCCCGCTGCTGGAGAAGGTCATCCAGGGCGGCAGCTCCAAGCCGCTGCTGATCATCGCCGAGGATGTCGAGGGCGAGGCGCTCTCCACCCTCGTCGTCAACAAGATCCGCGGCACGTTCAACGCCGTCGCGGTCAAGGCCCCCGGCTTCGGTGACCGCCGTAAGGCCATGCTCGGCGACATCGCCACCCTCACCGGTGCGACCGTCATCGCCGAGGAGGTCGGCCTCAAGCTCGACCAGGCCGGTCTGGACGTGCTGGGCTCCGCCCGCCGCGTCACCGTCACCAAGGACGACACGACCATCGTCGACGGCTCCGGTGCCGCCGACGAGATCACCGGCCGCGTCAACCAGATCAAGGCCGAGATCGAGACCACGGACTCCGACTGGGACCGCGAGAAGCTCCAGGAGCGCCTCGCGAAGCTGGCCGGCGGCGTGTGCGTGATCCGCGTCGGCGCCGCCACCGAGGTGGAGCTGAAGGAGAAGAAGCACCGTCTGGAGGACGCCATCTCCGCGACCCGCGCCGCGGTCGAGGAGGGCATCGTCTCCGGTGGTGGCTCCGCTCTGGTGCACGCCGCCAAGGTGCTGGAGGGCAACCTCGGCAAGGAGGGCGACGAGGCCACCGGTGTCGCGGTCGTCCGCCGCGCCGTCGTCGAGCCGCTGCGCTGGATCGCCGAGAACGCCGGCCTTGAGGGCTACGTCATCACCTCGAAGGTGGCGGACCTGGACAAGGGCCACGGCTTCAACGCCTCCACCGGCGAGTACGTCGACCTGGTGAAGGCCGGCGTCATCGACCCGGTCAAGGTCACGCGCTCCGCCCTGGAGAACGCCGCGTCCATCGCCGCGCTGCTGCTCACGACCGAGACCCTGGTCGTCGAGAAGCCGGCCGAGGAAGAGGCCGAGGCGGGCCACGGCGGCCACGGCCACAGCCACTGACGTCCTTCGCGGCTCAACCGTGAGTACCTGAGGTGACAAGCGGCCGGGCCCGGTACCCCCTGGAGGGGTGCCGGGCCCGGCTGTTGCCGTGGTGCCGGGTCACTGCGGGCCGTACTTGCGCCCCGCCTTCGAGGTGATCCCGCCGAGCAGCCCGCGCGGGGCCAGTTTCGCCGCACCCATCAGCGCCTTGTAGCGCGGATCCGGTACGGACACGGTCTTCCCGCGCGCCAGATCCGCCAGCGCGGCCGCCACCAGCTTGTCCGCGTCCAGCCACATCCACCCCGGGATGTTGTCCGTGCCCATCCCGGCCCGGTCATGGAACTCGGTCCGTGTGAAACCGGGGCACAGCGCCATCAGCCGCACCCCTGTGCCGGCCAGATCCCGCGCCGCGCCCTGGGTGAACTGCACGACCCACGCCTTCGAGGCGCCGTACGTCCCCCTCGGCAGGAACGCGGCGACCGACGCCACATTGACGACTCCGCCCCGCCCGCGCGTCCGCATCCCCGAGACACCGGCCGACGTCAGCCGCAGCACCGCCTCGCAGTGCACCTTCAGCATCGTCAGCTCGTCCTCCATCGACACGTCGAGAAAACGGCCCTTGCTGCCGAAACCCGCGTTGTTGACCAGCAGGTCCACCGCGTGAATGCGGTCCGAGAGCCGCTTCTCCACCGCCTCGATCCCGGCGTCCGTGGACAGGTCGGCGGTGAGCACCTCGGCCTCGATGCCGTGCAGATCGTGCAGTTCCGTGGCCTGGTCCCGCAGGCGCTCGGTGTCGCGGGCCACGAGCACGAGATTGTGCCCGTCCGCCGCCAGCCGCCGCGCGAAGGCAGCGCCGATACCCGCCGTCGAGCCCGTAATCAGAGCAGTCGTCATACGCGCACGGTAATGCCTGTGCCGTGGCGGCCCGGGCCCCGGCGGGGCAGGGGGACTCCCGTCAGGGTCATGCCGGACCGCCGGACCGCCGGACCGCCGGGCTGCCGGACCCGCCCGATCGGGACGGCGGCGCCTACACGAGACCGCCGTGCTTCGCCACATATGCCCGCGCGGCCCGCAACTCCTCCCCGTGCAGCGCCTCCCCGGCCGCGAGGATGCGCGGCAGCAGCTCCCGCTCCGTCGTACTCGCCCGGAACGCCAGGGCCACCGTCACCTCGTGGTCCGGCCGGTGGACCACCTCGATCGGGTCACCCGCGCTGATCTCCCCCGGAGTGATGACCCGCAGATAGGCGCCGGTCACCGCCCGCCGCGTGAAGCGCCTGACCCAGCCCGCCTCACCCAGCCACGCCTGGAACGTACGGCACGGGATCCGGCCGCTCGTCGCCTCCAGCACCACCTCGGAACCGATCCGCCAGCGCTCCCCGATCAGCGCCTCCGTCATGTCGAGGCCCGATGTCGTGAGATTCTCACCGAAACTGCCGTTGGGGAGGGGCCGCCCCAACTCCCGCTCCCAGTGGTCGAGATCCTCCCGCGCGAACGCGTACACCGCCTGGTCGCTGCCGCCGTGGTGGCGCAGGTCGCAGACCGCGTCACCGGAGAGTCCGCTCGCCCCCTCGCCCTTGGGGCCCGGGTCGGCCACCCGGACGGGGCCCTCCGCCGGGCGCTTGTCGATACCCGTGAAACCGCCGGGCGCATCCGTGTACTCCACGGACTTCGGCCGTCCCACATTCACGGTCAGAAGCTTCATGCCGCCACGCTAGTCACCCCGGCTCAAGTGATCCACTCGTCACTGGCGCGCACGGTGCGCCGTGAGCCTTCCTGGGCCGCGCGCTCGTATCACTGCCCCGCACGGGTACGAGAGACGTGCAGGAACGTTTCTTCCTTTGGGGGGAGGATGCGTTCAGTCGCCCTGCTGATGGTTTCCCGACCCGGCTCCCCCGGCCGGCCCCGGCCCGGAGCCCGATGTGGCGGAGTGTGCCGTGATCAGCCGGGTGCGCGCCCGTCCCATCAGCTCTTCCCGCTCGTCCTCCGTCAGCCCGCCCCACACTCCGTACGGCTCCCGTACCGCCAGTGCGTGGGCCGCGCACTCCGCGCGGACCGGGCACCGCATGCACACCTCTTTCGCCGAGTTCTCACGCGCGCTTCGTGCCGCGCCCCGTTCCCCCTCCGGGTGGAAGAAGAGCGAACTGTCCACACCGCGACAGGCGGCGAGCAGCTGCCAGTCCCACAGATCTGCGTTCGGTCCGGGAAGGCGGGAGAAATCTGCCATTGCTCATGTCCCCTTGAAACCGTGCTGAGGCGGATACGCGCCGCTTGGACGCCGGGTACGAGCCCGGCGCGTACTCGCTCCGGTGCTCCCGACCGTACATCTACTATGTAAGTAGATGTAAATATGACTCATTGCGAATCTAGCTACAGACACCAGCAAAAGTGAAGAAAAGCCGCTAAATGGGGCATGGCTCCGATGGGGTACCGAAAGACGCACGCCGCTCTCCTCCGTGTGCGCCTCCTCACGGGGAGTGCCGAACCGGGCTGTCGGACCCGTAACTCTTTCGAGTGACCGTCGTTGAATGTGCGAGGCGGTTGAGAGAACGAGCGATCGGGCACATGTCCGAGAGCGTCAATCGCACAGGTGACGACATGTATCCAGCCTGGAGGCTCAAGGTGACGCGCACTAGCTGCGGAGGACGGTCATGACATCCGTCCTCGTCTGCGACGACTCCCCGCTTGCCCGAGAGGCGCTCCGCCGCGCGGTCGCGACCGTGCCCGGCGTCGAGCGCGTGACGACCGCGGCCAACGGCGAGGAAGTCCTCCGCCGCTGGGGTGCCGATCGGTCGGATCTGATTCTGATGGATGTACGGATGCCCGGTCTCGGCGGGGTCGAGACCGTCCGCCGGCTGCTCTCGGCCGACCCCGGCGCCCGGATCATCATGCTCACGGTCGCGGAGGATCTGGACGGGGTCGCGCTCGCGGTCGCCGCCGGCGCCCGGGGCTATCTGCACAAGGACGCCTCGCGCGCCGAGTTGCGCGCGACGGTCACACAGGCGCTCGCCGACCCGACCTGGCGGCTCGCCCCGCGCCGGCTCCGGTCCGCCGAGATGGGCGCCGCGCCGACGCTCACCGCGCGCGAGATCCAGGTGCTCGAAGGCATGAGCCACGGCCGTTCCAACGCCGAGATCGGCCGTGAGCTGTTTCTTTCGGAGGACACGGTCAAGACGCACGCCCGGCGGCTCTTCAAGAAGCTGGGTGCCTCCGACCGCGCGCACGCGGTGGCGCTCGGTTTCCGCTGGGGCCTGGTCCGCTGACGTACATGCGGCCTTGAACCCTCGCCCGCCGGCGTTCCCCGACGGCGGGCGAGGGTGTGTTCCCGGCGCCGCGTACGGTGCTTTCCGGGCGAAGGGTGAGACAACGTACGCCCGTACACACCCGTTTCCCGCGCTATGCCGCATCCTTGAGATGTGGACTTCCACGGGGACGAGTCGGACGAGCGCGAGGGGAGAGCGCAGGAGATGAGTTCTGCCGCACCCGCTCATAACGCTTCGGTGCACAACTACGGACGCAGTGCCACCGATCAGCAGCCGCCAAGGCACCATGGACCGATGCGTGAAGACGAGCCCACGGTGATTGGTGCGCTCGTTCACCGCGCCGTCGACGGCGACGAACGGGCGACCCACGATCTGCTGGCCCGCGTGCACCCGCTCGCGCTGCGTTACTGCCGTACGAGACTCAACCGGCTGCCGGGTGACGCGCGCCACTTCGTCGAGGACCTCGCGCAGGAGGTCTGCGTCGCCGTGCTGATGGCGCTGCCGCGCTACCGCGACACCGGACGGCCCTTCGAGGCGTTCGTCTTCGCCATCGCCGGACACAAGGTCGCCGACCTCCAGCGGGCCGCCATGCGCCACCCGGGATCCACGGCCGTACCGTCCGACGAGATGCCCGAGCGCCCCGACGACTCGCTGGGCCCCGAGGAGCGCGCGCTGCTCAGCAGCGACGCCGAATGGGCCAAGAAACTGCTGGCCAACCTGCCGGAGAACCAGCGCGAGCTGCTGGTCCTGCGCGTCGCCGTCGGGCTCACCGCGGAGGAGACCGGGCAGATGCTGGGCATGTCCCCGGGAGCGGTACGGGTCGCCCAGCACCGCGCGCTGAGCAGACTGCGGGCCCTCGCCGAGCAGTGAGGCGGAGCCTCCCCGGACGGCGCGCGCGGTGACGAGGGGGCGGACGCGGGTACGGGGAGTGCCCGGCCCGCGTACGGGGAGTGCCCGGCGCGGATACGAGGAGTGCCCGGCGCGGATACGGGGAGTGCCCGGGGCGTACGGGGCCGTTTGCCGTACGAACGTACAAAGCCGGATCGGTGATCTCAAGCGTGGAATGAGAGGCCCGCGGAGGCCGTTAGCATGGACATCCGCACCGATCAAGGCCATTTGGGGAAGGTGTCATGACTGCAAACGTCGACGGAGTGCCCGAGAAGTTCGCGACGCTCGGGCTGACATACGACGACGTGCTGCTGCTGCCGGGCGCCTCGGAAGTGCTGCCGAACCAGGTGGACACCGCGTCTCTGGTCTCGCGGAACGTCAAGGTGAACATCCCGCTGCTCTCCGCCGCGATGGACAAGGTCACCGAGTCCCGCATGGCGATCGCCATGGCCCGTCAGGGCGGTGTCGGTGTGCTGCACCGCAACCTCTCCATCGCGGACCAGGCCAACCAGGTCGACCTGGTGAAGCGCTCCGAGTCCGGCATGGTGACCGACCCGATCACGGTCCACCCGGACGCGACGCTCGCCGAGGCGGACCAGCTCTGCGCGAAGTTCCGGATCAGCGGCGTCCCGGTCACCGACCGCGCGGGCAAGCTGCTCGGCATCGTCACCAACCGTGACATGGCCTTCGAGGCGGACCGTACGCGCCAGGTGCGCGAGGTCATGACCCCCATGCCGCTGGTCACCGGCAAGGTCGGCATCTCCGGTGTCGACGCCATGCAGCTGCTGCGCCGCCACAAGATCGAGAAGCTGCCGCTGGTCGACGACGCGGGCATCCTCAAGGGTCTGATCACGGTCAAGGACTTCGTCAAGGCAGAGAAGTACCCGCACGCGGCCAAGGACGCCGAGGGCCGGCTGCTCGTCGGCGCGGCCGTCGGCGCCAGCCCGGAGGCGCTGGAACGCGCCCAGGCACTGGTCGCGGCGGGCGTCGACTTCCTCGTCGTGGACACCTCGCACGGCCACAACAGCAACGCGCTGAGCTGGATGTCCAAGATCAAGTCGAGTGTCGGCATCGACATCATCGGCGGCAACGTCGCCACCAGGGACGGCGCCCAGGCGCTGATCGACGCGGGCGTGGACGGCGTCAAGGTGGGCGTGGGCCCCGGCTCGATCTGTACGACCCGCGTCGTCGCCGGCATCGGCGTTCCGCAGGTCACGGCGATCTACGAGGCGGCCGTGGCGTGCCAGGCGGCCGGGATCCCGGTCATCGGCGACGGTGGCCTCCAGTACTCCGGCGACATCGGCAAGGCGCTCGCCGCCGGGGCCAGCACGGTCATGCTCGGCAGCCTGCTCGCCGGGTGCGAGGAGTCGCCGGGCGAGCTGCAGTTCATCAACGGCAAGCAGTTCAAGTCGTACCGCGGCATGGGTTCGCTCGGTGCGATGCAGTCGCGCGGCCAGGGCCGCTCCTTCTCGAAGGACCGCTACTTCCAGGCCGAGGTCGCCTCCGACGACAAGCTCGTCCCCGAGGGCATCGAGGGCCAGGTCCCGTACCGCGGCCCGCTCGCCGCCGTACTGCACCAGCTGGTCGGCGGACTGCGCCAGACCATGGGGTACGTGGGTGCGGCGTCCATCGACGAGATGGAGCGCAAGGGCCGCTTCGTACGGATCACGTCGGCGGGGCTCAAGGAGAGCCACCCGCACGACATCCAGATGACGGTCGAGGCGCCGAACTACACGGGCCGCTGACGATACGATTGCGGCTCTTCGCCGAGAGGGGTCTTTGATGCTCTACGCCGTGAAGTACAGCGAGGAAGCCGCCCGAGTACGTGACGGCCTGCCGGCGGACCGCCGGGCCCTCTTGGAACGTGGCCTCGCCGTGCTGGCGCAGGAGCCCCGTCCGAAGATTTCGGTGGCGCTCTCGGGAGACGAGTCGACGCGCTCGCTCGCGCTGACTCCGAACATCGGAATCGAGTACCTGGTCAGTGATGGCCTTCTCCTTGTACTCGTCGTCCACGTGGTCGACTTCACCCAGGTCCTCCTGGAGGAGTGACCGCGGGGATACTGGCACGGCAGACATAAAGGGAAAGGCCACACATCGTGACTGAGATCGAGATCGGGCGCGGCAAGCGCGGCCGCAGGGCGTACGCCTTCGACGACATCGCCGTCGTCCCCAGCCGGCGCACCCGGGACCCGAAGGAGGTCTCGATCGCCTGGCAGATCGACGCCTACCGGTTCGAGCTGCCGTTCCTGGCGGCTCCGATGGACTCCGTGGTCTCACCGAGCACCGCCATCCGCATCGGCGAGATGGGCGGTCTGGGCGTCCTCAACCTGGAGGGTCTGTGGACCCGGTACGAGGACCCGCAGCCGCTGCTCGACGAGATCGCCGAGCTGGACGAGTCGAGCGCGAATCGCAGGCTCCAGGAGATCTACGCCGAGCCGATCAAGGAAGAGCTGATCGGGCTGCGCATCAAGGAGGTGCGGGACTCGGGCGTCGTCACGGCCGCCGCCCTCTCCCCGCAGCGCACCGCGCAGTTCTCCAAGGCGGTCGTGGACGCCGGGGTCGACATCTTCGTCATCCGCGGTACGACGGTCTCCGCCGAGCATGTCTCGGGAGCGGCCGAGCCGCTGAACCTGAAGCAGTTCATCTACGAGCTGGACGTCCCGGTCATCGTCGGCGGCTGTGCCACGTACACCGCCGCGCTGCACCTGATGCGGACCGGCGCGGCGGGCGTGCTGGTCGGCTTCGGCGGCGGCGCGGCGCACACCACCCGTAACGTGCTGGGCATCCAGGTCCCGATGGCGACGGCCGTCGCGGATGTCGCGGCGGCCCGCCGTGACTACATGGACGAGTCCGGCGGCCGGTACGTCCACGTCATCGCGGACGGCGGCGTCGGCTGGTCCGGCGACCTGCCGAAGGCGATCGCCTGCGGCGCGGACTCGGTGATGATCGGCTCCCCGCTGGCCCGGGCGACGGACGCGCCGGGCAAGGGGCGCCACTGGGGCATGGAGGCCGTCCACGAGGACGTGCCGCGCGGCAAGCTGGTGGACCTGGGCATCGTCGGCACGACGGAGGAGGTCCTGACGGGCCCCTCGCACATCCCGGACGGGTCGATGAACTTCTTCGGCGCGCTGAAGCGGGCGATGGCGACGACGGGCTACAGCGAGCTGAAGGAGTTCCAGCGCGTCGAGGTGACGGTGGCGGACTCGCAGCACCGCCGCTGAGGACGCGCTCCTCTCCACCACCTGTTGTCCGTCTGTGTTGTCCGTGTGCGTGAACAGGCCACCTCCTGAGGAGGTGGCCTTTCTCGTGTCCCGCGCTCGGCGTCCACTCCCGGTGTGGCGCACATCACTCCGTAGCGAGAACCCTTTCGGAAGGCCCGGCGTCTGGCTCGTGTGAGAGCACGCAGGAGATCACCGGACCAGCTCGACGAGGAACGCCTCGTCCGCCGGGTGAGCAAGGGCGACCGCGAGGCGTTCGACGAGCTGTACCGGCGTACGTCGCCGTGGCTGGCGGTGCGTCTTCGCCGCCGCTGCGCGGACGAACAGATCGTCGCCGAGGTCATGCAGGAGACGTATCTGGCCGTGTGGCGCGCCGCGGGCGCGTTCGCCGGGAGCGCGGTCGACGGGACCGCCGCCGGGTGGCTGTGGACGATCGCGGCACGCCGCCTGGTGGACGCCTTCCGGCGCCGCGCCCACCACGCCGACGTACCGGCCGAGGTGTTCGAGCAGGCGAGCGCGCCCGCCGCGGAGGAGGTGGCGCTGGCCAGGACCGTGGACGGCGATGTCGGTGACGCCCTGCGGCGGCTGGCGCCGGAACTCCGGCAGGTACTGCAGGCCACGGTGCTCGACGGGTTCTCCGTGAGGGAGACCGCCGTACTGCTCGGGCTGCCCGAAGGCACGGTCAAGACCCGGGCCCGCCGCGCCCGGATCGCGATGCGAAAGGCGCTGACATGAGCGTGGAGCACGCTTCCGCACGGCTGATCCACCAGTACGCGCGGGGTGACGTCCTGACCGCCACCGACGAGGTGTGGGCCCTGGAGTCGCACCTGGAGGGCTGCGGGTCCTGCCGGGAGCGGCTGGCGGCCGCGGTCGCCACGGAGTCGCCGGAGCTCACGTCGCTGCTGAGCACCGTGCGTTCCGGCCTGGAGCCCCTGCTGGACGAGGCCGTTCCGATGCCGCACCGGCGCCGGTGGGCGCGGCTGTCGGCGTGGCTGACCCCGGTGCTGGCCCCGTGGCTGTTCATGCCCCTGTGCCTGACGCTGATCGCGCTGCTGCTGGAGG
The DNA here is from genome assembly GCF_040685895.1 of Streptomyces sp. NPDC088124. Taxonomy (NCBI): domain Bacteria; kingdom Bacillati; phylum Actinomycetota; class Actinomycetes; order Kitasatosporales; family Streptomycetaceae; genus Streptomyces; species Streptomyces sp. NPDC088124. The sequence goes on from NZ_JBFBJB010000003.1 coordinate 156,521, forward strand.
CCGCCGCCCCGGACTTCGGGGAGGTGTCGCCGCTGCTGCTGCTGGCTCCCGTCCTCCCGCTGGCCGGTGTCGCCGCTTCCTGGTCACGTCATCTGGACCCGGCGCACGAACTGACGGCCGCCACGCCGCGGGCCGGGCTGTATCTGCTGCTGCGACGCACCACGTGCGTGCTCGCGCTGCTCATCCCCGTACTGCTGGTGGGCGGAGTGGTGACGGGGGTCGCCGCCGCGCAGTGGCTGCTGCCCGCGCTGGCCTTCGCGGCGGCGGCCCTGGCACTGGGGAGCGTCATCGGGGTCAACCGTGCCGTCGTCTCCCTGGGGGCCGTGTGGGGGGCGGTGATCCTGGCGCCCGCCCTGATCACCAGCCGTATGCCGTTCGTTCTCCGGCCGGAACAGCTCCGGGTGTGGGGGCTACTTCTGGTCCTCGGCGTCGGGGTCCTGATCGCCCGCAGGGGCGTGTACTCCGCACGGGGCGGCTCCCACTGACACGGGGCCGCTCACCCGTGGGCGGCTCACCTGCGGGCCGTTCACAAGGAAGCGGCTCACCTGCGGGCCGTTCCCATGGAAGCGGCTCACATCGAACACGAGGAAGGGGCACCGTATGACAGCCGCAGCCGCGGCGAGCTCGGCCGACATCGCGCCGAAGACGTACGCGTGGGAAATCCAGGCGAAGGATCTGAAGGTACGGGCCGGGCGGAAGAAGATGGCCGTCGACGGCCTCGATCTCTCGCTCGGCGTCGGGGCCCACGGCCTCCTCGGCCCCAACGGGGCGGGAAAGACCACCCTGATCCGGGCGCTGTCGACCGTACTGCGACCCGCCGCGGGCGAACTGGCCCTGTTCGGGACCTCCGTGGGCGGGATGACCGACCTGCGGGCGCTGCGTCGCCGTATCGGCTATCTGCCGCAGGAGTTCGGCTACTACAAGCGCTTCACCGTGCGGGAGTTCGTCGAGTACATGGCATGGCTGAAGGAGGTGCCGAAGAGGGACATTCCCGCCGCCGTCCAGCGGGCCGTGGAACGGGTGGGTCTCGCGGACCGCGCCGACCAGCGGATGAAGGCCCTCTCCGGCGGCATGGTGCGACGGGCCGGGATCGCCCAGGCCATCGTCAACGACCCCACCCTGCTGCTGCTCGACGAGCCCACGGTGGGCCTCGACCCGGCCCAGCGGCTGCGCTTCCGCGAACTGCTGCAGGAACTGGGCCGTGAGGCGTGCGTGGTCGTCTCCACCCACCTGGTCGAGGACGTCGCCGCCGCCTGCTCCGACGTGGTCCTCTTCGCCGACGGCCGCCTCGTCTTCCAGGGCACCCCGGACGAGCTGGCCGCGGCGGGCGACGCGAAGCAACCCGGCGACAGCCCGCTGGAGCGCGGCTACTCGGCGCTGCTCAGCGGCTCCGGGCAGGAAAGGAACACCTGGTGAACGGCCGCGTACTCCGTATCGAGCTGAGGCGTTCCGCCGCCCTGTGGGCCGGTGCGTTCGTCGCGGCGGGCGGCTTCACGCTGCTCTGGCTGCTGGACGACCGGTGGCGGGGGGAGAGCGCGCCGGGTACGTGGCAGTGGACCCCGATGGCGATGCTGACCCGTACCGCGCTGTACTACATCTGGCCGGTGGTCGTGGGCCTCGGGGCGCTGCAAGGGCTGCGTGACGCCCGCTCCCGTACGACCGAACTGCTGACGACCACCCCACGGCCCGCGTGGAGCCGCGCGATGCTCCCGGCGGGCGCGACCGCGATCACACTGGTGTCGGCCTTCGGTCTGCTCACGCTCTGGGGTGGCGTCCAGCTGTTCGCCGGCGCCACCTCCTACACCCACCTCGGCTGGCTGCCGATCTCCCTCGTCGGGGTGCTTGCCCTGGTGGCGGGGGCCCTGTTCGGCATGGGGGCCGCCCGTCTCCTGCCTTCCGTCCTCACCCCGCCGGTCCTGGTGGTGGCCTGCCTCGCGGGGATCATCCTGACCCAGCAGAACACGGACGGGACGGTGCCTTCGGGGAACGTGCCGAACCGGCTCTCCCTGCTGTCACCGGCGATCCCGCAGCCGCGGGAGATGCTGCTGACCCTCGCCGGCCAGGTCCACCTGGGCCAGGCGCTCTGGCTGCTGGGGCTGCTGGCCACCGGGTTCGCGCTGCTGGTGGCGGTGGGCCGCCGGGCGCGGATGCTCGCGTTGGCTCCCGTCCTGGCGGGCGCCGTGCTCGCCGTGACCGTTCTCCCGGCCGAGTCGCGCGACGCGTACGTCGTCGACACGGCCGCGGCGGCACTGGTCTGTGACGGGCCGGTGTGCGTGACGCGGGCGCACGCGGCGCGACTGGACGAGATGGGGCCACGGGGCAAGGAGGCGCTGCGGGTGCTGCGCCGGGCACTGGGCGACAAGGCCCCGGACTCGGTACGGGAGGAGACCGCGCTGCGCGGCTCCGGCGACAAGCGGCAGCTCTCCGCCGGCACGGTGCTCGTGGACTTCGACGACACGCTCCTCGCCGGACGCGGGGGAGCGGAACTCACCCGCTACCTGGTCGCCCAGGGGCTGGCGCCGAACTGCCGCGGGCGTACGGCCTGGGAGGGCGGCGGAGACGCCGTCCTGGAGAGCATCGTCGCGGGCTGGGCGCTGGGCGACCGCACCCTCCAACCGCTGGAGGAGAAGAGCGACGACAAGTACTCGCGCGAGGAATGGAAGGAAGGGGAAGCCGCGTGGGACAGCCTCTCCGCGGCGGAGCCGGCCGAGCAGCGGGCGCGGATCGCCGCGGTGCACGAGTCGTCCCTGGCCTGCGGGTACGACGGTATCGAGGTGCTGACGGGGGGCGCGGCCCGGTGAGGTGGCTCCTCCTCCACGCCCGGGCGCGGCAGGTACCGGCGTCGGCCGCCGCCCTCGCCCTCACCACGCTGGTGGTGTGGTACTTCACCCACGGGGACGGGGACGGGGAGGCGGCCGCCGACCCGCGCGTCGCGCTGCTCACCATCGGTATGGGGGTGACCGCGGCCGCCGTCGGGCTCGGCGGGGCGGACGTCGCGCTGGAGCGTACGGCCGCGATCCGGTGGTCGGTCCGCAGAACGGCGCATGTGCTGCTGATCGCCACGCTCGTCGGCGCCGCACTGCTGCTCTCCGGGGCGGCGGGCGCGGAACTCGCTCCCGTCGCGTTCATCGTCCGGGACGCGGCCGGCCTGACCGGTCTGGCGGCGCTGGGGGCGACCGTATGCGGGGCGCCCTACGCGTGGGCTCCGCCGATGGGCTGGCTCGCGATCGCCCTCTTCCTGCCCGCCCCGTCCGGCACCGCGGGGGAGATCGCCGGCTGGATGCTGCTGCCACCCGGTACGGAAGTGGCCACCTGGACCGCGTCGGTTCTGCTGGCCGGGGGCACCGCGCTCTACGCCGTGATGGGGGAGCGGCGGTGACGCGGAGGCCGGGTACGCGGGGGACGGGGCGGGGGCGGTGCGGTGATGCCGCCCCCGGGGCCGGGCCGGCGGCCTCAGAGGCGGTAGGCCGCCCCGGCCGGGCTCGCGCCGCGCGTGTCCAGCAGGAGCTGCGCCTTGACCGCCAGGCCCTGGAGGTCGTACGTGCGGTGGTGCTGGAGAAGCACCGTCAGATCGGCGTTGGCGGCGGCCTCGTAGAGGGAGTCCGCGCGGGGCACGGGCTGTTCGCGTACGCGCCAGTCGAGGACGTACGGATCGTGGTAACTGACCGCCGCGCCCAGGTCCGTCAGCCGGCAGGCGATCTCCGTCGCCGGTGAGCTCTGCTGGTCGGCGAGGTCCGGCTTGTAGGTGACGCCCAGCAGCAGCACCCTGGCCCCGCGCGCCGACTTGCCGTGCTCGTTGAGAAGGGCGGCGCAGCGCTGGATGACGTACTGCGGCATCCGGTCGTTGATCTCCTGGGCGAGGCCGACCATCCGCAGCGGATGGCCGGGCGTACGGCCCGCGCGCGGCAGATAGCCGGGATCCATCGGTACGCCGTGCCCGCCGACGCCCGGGCCCGGCCGGAACGCCTGGAACCCGAAGGGCTTGGTCTCCGCGCAGCGGATGACGTCCCAGAGGTCCACGCCGAGGTCGTGGCAGAGCACGGCCATCTCGTTGACGAGGGCGATGTTGACGTGCCGGAAGTTGGTTTCGAGGAGCTTGACCGTCTCGGCCTCGCGCGGGCCGCGCGCCCGTACGACCTTGTCGGTCAGCCGGCCGTAGAAGGTGGCGGCGGACTCGGTGCAGGCGGGGGTGAGGCCGCCGATCACCTTGGGGGTGTTGGCGAAGCCGTGGGTACGGTTGCCGGGGTCGAGCCGGCCCGGCGAGTACGCGAGGTGGAAGTCGCGGCCGGCGCGCAGCCCCGAGCCCTCTTCGAGGAGGGTGCGGAGGAAGCCCTCCGTGGTGCCGGGCGCGACGGGTGACTCCAGCAGCACCGTGGTGTGCGGGCGCAGCCGGGCGGCGAGGGCGCGGGCCGCTGTGCCGACGGCGGTGAGATCGGGGGTGCGGTCGGCGCCGAGGGGGGTGGGCGCGCAGATCACGGCGGTACGGACCCGGCCCAGCTCGGCCGGGCTGGTGGTGGGCCGGAAGCCGCCGGCGAGCATCCGGCGGACGTCGGAGGCGGTGAGCGGGCCGTCGACGGGGGTGTGGCCGGCGGCGAGTTGCGCGACGGGGCGCGGGTCGGTGTCGAAGCCGACGGTCTGGATCCCGGCGGCTACGGCGGCCTGGGCGAGGGGCAGTCCGAGATGACCGAGTCCGATGACGGCGAGATCTGCGGGCATGGCGGTGGCCGTCCTTCCCTTAGCCGGAGTGGACAGTGAGCGCAAGCCCTGTGGACAGAACGAGCGAGCGCACTGTCAGACTAGGCGTAAATATGACCGTTATGCGGCATTGCGTGGCCGGGGAGTCGCGCCGTTCGTGCGGTGTCCGCTCGCTAGTCGTACGGCGCCGGCATCCCGTGGGCGGGGTCCGGCCGGGGTTATCCACAGCCAGTGGCTGAAGTCGGTGAGTGCGGACAGAATCGAGATGTGAGCCCGACCACGTGGGGGACGACGGGAGGCAAGCGGTGAGGACAGCGACACTGGGACCCGCGGAGCGCGTCCAAGCGCTCGCGGCGATGGCCGAGCGCGAGTTGGACGTACTGGTCGTGGGCGCGGGTGTGGTCGGAGCGGGGACCGCGCTCGACGCCGCGACCCGCGGTCTGGCGACGGGACTCGTGGAGGCGCGGGACTGGGCCTCCGGCACGTCGAGCAGATCGAGCAAGCTGATCCACGGCGGTCTGCGCTATCTGGAGATGCTCGACTTCGCGCTCGTGCGGGAAGCCCTCAAGGAACGGGGGCTGCTGCTGGAGAAGCTGGCGCCCCACCTCGTCAAACCGGTGCCGTTCCTGTATCCGCTGAAGCACAAGGGCTGGGAGCGGTTCTACGCGGGCTCGGGCGTCGCGCTGTACGACGCGATGTCCGTCTCGTCCGGGCACGGCCGGGGCCTGCCGGTCCACCGCCACCTCTCCCGGCGGGGCGCCCTGCGGGTGGCCCCCTGCCTGAAGAAGGACACCCTGATCGGCGCCCTGCAGTACTACGACGCCCAGATGGACGACGCGCGCTTCGTGGCCACCCTGGTCCGTACGGCGGCCACGTACGGCGCGCACGTCGCCAGCCGGGCGCGCGTCACCGGCTTTCTGCGGGAGGGCGAGCGGGTGGTCGGTGCCAGGGTGCGGGCCGTCGACGGGGCCGTGGCCGGCGGGGAGTACGAGATCCGGGCGAAGCAGGTCGTCAACGCGACCGGGGTGTGGACGGACGACACCCAGGCACTGATCGCCGAGCGCGGGCAGTTCCATGTCCGCGCGTCCAAGGGCATCCATCTCGTCGTCCCCAAGGACCGGATCCATTCGACCACGGGGCTGATCCTGCGGACGGAGAAGTCGGTGCTCTTCGTCATCCCCTGGGGCCGTCACTGGATCGTGGGCACCACGGACACCGACTGGGACCTGGACAAGGCCCATCCCGCGGCCTCCAGCGCCGATATCGACTACCTGCTCGAACATGTCAACGCGGTGCTGCACACGCCGCTGACGAGGGATGACGTCCAGGGGGTGTACGCGGGGCTGCGTCCGCTGCTCGCCGGGGAGTCCGACGCGACGAGCAAACTGTCGCGGGAGCACACGGTCGCGCATCCGGTGCCCGGCATGGTCGTCGTCGCGGGCGGCAAGTACACGACCTACCGGGTGATGGCCAAGGACGCGGTGGACGAGGCGGTGCACGGCCTCGACCAGCGGGTGGCGGAGTGCGTCACGGAAGACGTGCCGCTGCTCGGCGCCGAGGGGTATCACGCGCTGTGGAACGGGCGGGCGAGGATGGCGGCACGGACCGGTATCCACGTGGCGCGGGTGGAGCACCTCCTCAACCGCTACGGGACCCTGGTCGAGGAGGTGCTGGAGCTGATCGCCGCGGATCCGGGACTCGGCGAACCGCTGGGCGGCGCGGACGACTACCTGCGCGCGGAGGTGGTGTACGCGGCGTCGCACGAAGGGGCCCGCCACCTCGACGACGTACTGACGCGGCGGACACGGATCTCGATCGAGACCTTCGACCGGGGGACGCGCAGCGCCCGGGAGTGCGCGGAGCTGATGGCGCCGGTGCTGGGGTGGGACAAGGGCCAGATCGAACGGGAGGTGGAGCACTACGAGAAGCGGGTGGAGGCGGAGCGGGAGTCGCAGCGGCAGCCGGACGACCAGACGGCGGACGCGGCGCGGCTGGGCGCGCCGGACATCGTGCCCACCTGATTTCGGGGTGTTTCAGCCGTTGCAGAAGTGACGGGAGCAACGGGAGTTGAGTCATCGGCGGCTCTCCGCCGTACTGACCACAAGCGCGTGTGGGCAGCGCGCGCCGAGGGTGGTCGGGTGTGTCACCTCGCCCTCGATTGAGACGGGAGGGGGGACATGGGAGATACTCCCGTAACTCCCCTCGGGCTCCACACGTCACATCATGCTCAGTCGTTACCGGGTATCTGTGCCGTTTTCCGAACGGGTGCTTGACCGGCGGGGTGCTGGGCCGGGCCCGGGGTAGTGGCAGGGTGGGGGCCCGGGAGCAGTCGTCGTCCCGGAGTGAGGGACAATGAAGGCTCTGCCAGGGCGCGTTACGGCACCGCGTGGTGAGGGCAGTCGCGGGCCAGGATCAGGGATCGCAGAGGGGACGCATGTCGGAGTCGGAGCAGTCGCGGGACACGGCGGAGGAACCTCGGCAGGACGCGGGGAAGAGCGCCGACGGCAGCCCGGAAGGGCGCCTGCTCGCGGGCAGGTACCGGCTCGGCGGGGTGCTCGGGCGCGGTGGCATGGGCACGGTGTGGCGGGCGCTCGACGAGACGCTCGGCCGCACGGTCGCGGTGAAGGAGCTCCGCTTCCCCTCCAGCATCGACGAGGACGAGAAGCGCCGGCTCATCACCCGCACGCTGCGTGAGGCCAAGGCAATCGCCCGGATCCGCAACAGCGGCGCGGTGACGGTCTTCGATGTCGTGGACGAGGACGACCGGCCGTGGATCGTCATGGAGCTGGTCGAGGGCAAGTCGCTCGCCGAAGCCGTGCGCGAGGACGGACTCCTGACGCCGAGACGGGCCGCCGAGGTCGGGCTCGCCATCCTCGACGTGCTGCGCTCGGCGCACCGCGAGGGCATCCTGCACCGTGATGTGAAGCCGTCCAACGTACTGATCGCCGAGGACGGCCGCGTCGTCCTCACCGACTTCGGGATCGCGCAGGTCGAGGGCGACCCGTCGGTCACCTCGACCGGCATGCTCGTCGGCGCCCCGTCCTACATCTCCCCGGAGCGTGCCCGCGGCCACAAGCCGGGTCCCGCCGCCGACCTCTGGTCGCTCGGGGGGCTGCTGTACGCGTCGGTGGAGGGCTGCCCGCCGTACGACAAGGGCTCGGCGATCGCCACGCTGACCGCCGTGATGACCGAGCCGCTCGACCCGCCGAAGAACGCGGGCGCGCTCACCGAGGTCATCTACGGGCTGCTCGCCAAGGATCCTGAGCAGCGGCTCGACGACGCGGGCGCGCGGGCCTTGCTGGAGGACATCGTCCAGGCGCCGGAGGCGGAGCCCGAGCCGCCGCTCGACGCCACCCGGGCCGTCCCGATGCCGGTGCTGCCCGAGGAGCCGGCCGAGCGCCCGGGCCGTAAGCCCGCCGGGGAGTCGGCGGGCGACCGGGTGCGCGGCGCGCTCCGCACGGCCCGGAAGGCTCCGGTGCCGGCCTCGGCCGCGGCGGCCTCCGTCGGCTCGGCGGCGACCGCCTCGACGTCGGCGGGGCCGGCGCCGGAGCCCGCGGGCGCCCCCTACCGGCCGGCCACGCAGCGCGCCTCCATCACCGACGTGGTGCCCCGGCGCACGCTGGTGATCATCGCGGTCGTCGCCGCGGTCGCGCTGATCTCCACGGTCCTGATGGTCGCCCTGACCGGCGGTGACGAACAGGACGCGGGCGCGGGCAAGGCGGGTGACCGTAACAGCGAGGCGCCGGCCGTCCCCAAGGCCGCCGGTGCGAGCGGCAGTCCGGACGAGGGCAAGAGCCCGGCGGAGAACGGCAAGGACACCGCCGCCACGGGTGGTTCGCACTCCGACGACGACTCCGGCTCCGGCTCCGACGAGGGCTCGTCGGACGACTCCGGCGACGACGGCAAGCGCGGCGGCGACAAAGAGGACGACGCCGACGGCTCGGAGGCGGGGCTGCCCGACGGGTACACCACGGTGAGCGACGGCCGGTTCCGCTTCACGATGGCGATGCCCGAGGACTTCAAGCGGACCGCCATAGCCGGCGCGAACTCCGGTGGCATTTACAACGAGTCCAACGGCGCCTTCCCGCGCGTCCAGGTCGACTTCAACGCCAGGCCCACGGACGACGCCGCGGCCGCGTGGCGGGGGGCCGAGCCGGCGGTCGCGGGCAGTAGCAGCAACTACAAGCTCCTCGGTATCAAGGAAGTCGAGTTCAACGGCTACCCGACCGTCGCCGACTGGGAGTTCGAGCGTCAGCAGGGCGGCGAGCGGATACGGGTGCTCAACCGGGGCTTCAAGATGGACGGCACGCACGGTTACTCGATCATGGTGAGCTGCAAGGCGAGCGAGTGGGACGACACCGAGTGCAGGACCCTCCGCGAAACAGCGCACGCGACGTTCGCGTCCAAGGACTGAGCGGGAAGAACGGACGGGTGAGTTCCGGCGGCGGACGGGAAGGATGCGGAATACCGGATGCGAACGTTCCGCAGCGGGTTGCCGAGACCCTGCGGCATGTTCCCCCGCCGCCACGTATCGTGAGAACTCGCGAACCGTACGCATCCACAATGAGCCGGTAAACGACCGGAATTGGCGGTTACGCGGGTCTCCGTGACCAGGAGACGGCCTGTTTGTGGGGAGGCGTCGTGGACGAATACGCGGGTCGAGTGCTCGCAGACCGCTATCGCCTGCCGTTGCCGCCCTCCGACGAGTACGAACTCGTCGAGACGCGCGCGTTCGACACGTACAGCGGACAGGAAGTCCTCGTCAGGCAGGTGCCGCTGCCGGAGGTCGTGGAGGCCGAGGTCGTGGAGACCGACGGCGGAGCGTCGCGGCGCGTCCACGGGCGTTCCTCGGCACGAAGGCATACGGATCCGGCGGTACGGCGGGCCATCGAGGCCGCGCAGAGCGCCGCCCAGATCCCCGATCACCCGCGCCTGGACCAGGTCTTCGACGTCTTCGCGGAGTCCGGTTCGCTGTGGATAGTGAGTGAACTGGTCGCCGCCAGGCCGCTGGCCGCGCTGCTCGCCGAGAAGCCGCTCAATCCCTACCGGGCGGCCGAGATCGCCTCCGACGTGCTCACGGCCGTACGCGTGGTGCACGCGCACGGCTGGACGCACCGGAACATCACCGTCCGCACCGTGCTCGTCTGTGACGACGGGCGGGTCGTGCTGACCGGGCTCGCGGCGGGCGCGGCCGAGGAGGCCCTGTGCGGCTACGCGCCGGTGCCGGAACCGCCGGATCCCGACCCGGAGCCCGCCCTCGAACCGGATCCTGACGCCTACTCGGGTCAGGGACAGGGCCTGGGGCAGGGGCGGGATTCCGATCCGGTCGACGGGACGGGACGGCTGGGGGCCCAGGGACACGTCGGCCCGGACGGGCAGCTCGGCTCCGAGGGGCGGCTCGGACTGCCCGAAGGGTTCGCGCCGTCCGGCGCGGTGCCCGGCGCCACCCACCAGGGACCGGCGTACGACCCGGGGCCGACGGCGGGCCTGCCCGGCTCCTCCGGCCGCGCCGAGCTGGAGAAGGCGCGCCCCGAGTCCCCGTACCGGGAGGGCGCCTCGTCCGGTACGTCCGGTGCCTTCCCCCGGCCGCAGGGCGCGACCCCGGGGGTGCCCGCCCCGTTCGGCGGTCAGCCCGCGCTGCCGAGCGGTAACGCCTCGGGGGACATCCGCGCCGCGCGCGCCGGAGCCATCGCCGCGTACCGCGCGGGCGCCCGCGCCGCCGCGCGGGCCGGCGAGGACCAGAGCACCGGCAGGACCGCGGTGCCCCCGCTCCCCGAGCCCGGCACCGGGACCGGCACCGTGAGCACCGGGACCGGCACCGGCTCCGTGAGCACCGGGACCGGCGCGGGTTCCGGTGAGGGCGGAACGGCGGACAGCGGCACGCGGAACGGGCCCCAGGAGGCGCCGCGCGTCGCCGGCCCCGAGCCGGACTGGTGGGCCCAGCCGCGCGGCTTCTCGGCCGCCGATCCGGACGGTGACGCCGACGCGGACGAGGAGGACGACGACCCGCCCACCCCCTACCGCCCCCAGCTCGCCGGGACATGGCGCGACGGCCCGGCGCCCTGGAACGACGCCTCGGGCTCCGTACCCGCCGGCGGCGGTCTCCCGGGCGGCGGCCCAGGGCCGTACGGCACGGGCGGCGCCTCCGGGCTGCCCGCGCGCGGCGACGCGGACCACCGGCCCGGTACCGACCTGGTCATGGCCCGGGGCGGCGACACCCCGTACTCCGGCACCGGTCCGGGTTCCGGCGCGGGCTCCCCGGCAGGCTCCGGGGCCGACGCCGGGGCGGGCCATGTCGGGGCAGCCCGGACGAGCCTCGGCACCGGCCGGTGGGACGAGGTCATGTCCCACAGCGCCTCGCCCGCCTACCGCGGCCCGGCGACACCCCTCGCGGCCGAGCGCGCCCGGCAGGCCCGGATCGCCGTCGTCGGCGCCGTCACGGAGCGCTGGTCGCCCGAGCAGGCCGGTCCCGTACACGAGAACTGGCAGCTCGCGCCGCCCATCGGACCCGCCACCGACCTGTGGGCGCTCGGCGCGCTGCTCTACCGCGCGGTACAGGGCCATGCCCCGTATCCGGAGGAGAGCGCCATCGAGCTGGTGCAGCTCGTCTGCGCCGAGCCGCCCGCGTTCGCCGAGGAGTGCGGCCCGCTGCGGCCCGTCGTCGAGTCGCTGCTGCGTCAGGACCCCACCGAGCGGCCGGACTTCGAGGAGCTGCGCGGCTGGCTGCGCTCGCTCGTGCGGTCCGCACCCGAGCCGGAGGCCGGTCTGGATGTCGTCCCGCTGCTGTCCGAGGACGCCACGCGGCTGCCGATAAAGCGGCGCAGGGGCGAACTGGTCCGCCGACGGCGGCGCCGGGACCTGGGGCGGCACCGCCAGAAGAAGGGCAACGAGCGCAAGGAGAAGGCGGGGAGGGCGGAGAAGGCCGGGAAGTCCGAGACGGCGGGCAGGCCCCCCAGGGGCGGCGCCGAGGAGCTGAGGCGGTACGAGGCGCCGCTCGGGCCCGGGACCGAGGAACTCTTCCACCGGCAGGACCGGCAGGACCGGCAGGACCGGCAAGGCAGGCAGGACCAGAACGACCGCTTCGACGACCGCTTTCCAGGCGGCGGTCTGGACAGCATGCTGGACGCCGGGTCCGACGACCGGCCAGGCGGCCGGTCGGGCGGCCGACGTGACCGTGACGACAAGAGGCGCGGCCCGCGCTCCCTGGGCCGCAATCTGCTGATGCTGATACTGCTCCTCGTCGTCGGCGCCGTCGTGTACGCCGTGATGTTCATGCCGAAGGCAGACACGACCTCACAGCAGGGGCAGAGCGTCAGCGAGGCGTCCCCGGGCGCCTCCTCCGCGCCGCGGCCCCCGGACCCCACCCCGACCGGCGAGGCATCCGCCGACACCCCGACGGGCAGCCCGAACACCTCCGCGCCCCAGACCTCGGGGCCCGCGGCCAATGTCGCCGAGGGTTACGAACTGCGGGACGACACCGAGGGTTTCCGCACGGCGGTCGACAAGGACTGGCAGCGGCGTTCCATCAACGACAGCGGCCAAGTCCGCTACGTCGGAGGCGACTTCACCCTGATCGTGGTCCCCGGCCGGGACAGCGTGGCGGACAACGGCGACGACCCGCTCGCCTATCAGCGCGACAAGGAACGGGAACTCCAGCCGTTCCGCGACTCCTCCTGGTCCAGCGCCACCGGACTGCGCCGGATCGACGTGGGCAGCCAGGCCATGGCGGAGGGTCAGTACACCTGGCAGGACAGCAGCGGACGCCAGGTCTACGTACGGAACCTGGCCATGATCGTCGACGGCCGCTATCACATAGTGCAGGTGATCGGCCCCGACGACCAGCGCGACAAGGTCTCCGAGATATACCAACAGGCCACCAACACCTACCGCGTGACGGGCTGAGAGGACCCGCGCTTCCCGTCACCCTGTTCCCTCCGTACCCTGTGGTCCCAAGGAACGGGGCTGGGACGTGGAGCATTCGCAGAGTATGGGCGCGGACACAGGCACGGGCGCGGCTACGGGTACGGACACGGCCCGGGCGGGTGTCGAGAACGGGCCGGTGCTCGCCGGGCGTTACCGGCTGGGCGAGGCCATCGGCAGTGGCGGCATGGGCAAGGTGTGGCGCGCACACGACGAGGTGCTGCACCGCACGGTCGCCATCAAGGAACTGACCGCGGGGCTCTACGCCTCCGAGGCGGACCGGGCCGTACTCCATCGCCGCACCCAGAAGGAGGCCCGCGCCGCCGCCCGGATCACCCACCCGGCTGTCGTCACCGTCCACGACGTCCTCCACCACGACGACCGGCCGTGGATCGTCATGGAGTACGTCGACGGCCCGTCCCTCGCCGACGCCGCGAAGGAGTCCGGCCCGTTCGACCCCCGTGAGGCGGCCAGGATCGGCCTCGCGGTCCTCGGCGGGCTGCGCGCCGCGCACTCCGCCGGTGTGCTGCACCGCGATGTGAAGCCGGGCAACGTCCTGCTCGCGCGGGACGGCCGCGTCCTGCTCACCGACTTCGGCATAGCGGCGATCGAGGGCGACGCGACGATCACCAGGACCGGCGAAGTGGTCGGCTCCATCGACTATCTGGCGCCCGAGCGGGTACGGGGCAAGGACCCCGGCCCCGCCTCCGACCTCTGGTCGCTGGGCGTCACGCTCTACACGGCCGTGCAGGGGATCTCGCCGTTCCGCCGCAGTTCGCCGCTGACCACGATGCAGGCGGTCGTCAGCGACGAGCCGGCCCACCCCGACCGGGCCGGCGCCCTCGCCCCGGTCATCGTGGCGCTGCTCCGCAAGGACCCGGTGGGGCGGCCGGACACCGCCGAGTGCGAGCGCATGCTCCGCGAGGTGGCCGCGGGGCGGAGCCCGGACGGGACCGGCGCGCCGGGGGCACCCGACGCCCGGGGCGAGGCGCCGACGTACACCGCGACGCGCGTCGTGCCGACAGGCAACGCCGAGTCCGTCGAGCCCGCCGGGCCCGCCGAGTCCGCCGCGTACCCGGAGAGCCCCGGCCGGCCCGTCGACTCCGTTCGCGCGCACGGCAGTTCCGCCACCGCGCATGTGCCCCGGGCCGAGCCGATGCCCGCCGCCGCGCCCCCGCCCGTACCGGCGCCGGCGATGGCGCTGGCCGCGGTGGCGCCGGCCCCGGGCCGCCAAGGGCGCGGGCGCCGCTGGCGCACGGTGGCCGTGGCGGTCGTCGCGGCGGCGGTCCTCGGCGGTGGCGCCGGCTTCGTCGCACTCAAGCTCTCGGACGGCGGCTCCGGCACGGCGGACGACGCGACCGGGCCCAACGTCTCGGCCGGGCAGTCGGACGGCGGCGGCGGCGGCGACGACGCCGACGACGCCGACGACAGCTCCACCGGCGGCTCCGTCGCCAAGGGCTGGAAGCGCGTCACGGCGCCGGAGGGCTTCAGCATCAACCTGCCGAAGGGCTGGACGCGGCTGACGGACAGTACCCAGATCGACTACAGCCCGGACGGCGGAGTGACCCTGCTGCGGATCAGCATAGGGGCGCCGGACTTCGAGACCCCGATGCTGCACGCGCAGAGCATGGAGCAGAGCCTGCGGGAGCGGCTGGAGTACACCCTGATCGAGCTTCAGCCCAACCGGTACCGGGATCAGGCGCAGGCCGCGCTCTGGGAGTTCACCTGGATGGAGAAGGGCGACCGTGCGGGCAAGTGGCACGCCATCGACCAGATCTACTACTCGGACGACAGCTCCACGGAGTACGCGATCTACATGTCAGGCCCTGAGAAGGGCTGGGCCAAGACCCGCAAGCAGTTCGACGCCATCCTGCGCAGCTGGACGGAGCCGCCCGGAGGATCCGGCGATTCGAGTGCGGCCGGCGATTCGAGTGCGACCGGCGGGACCGGTGCATCCGGAGCGTCCGCCGGCTGAGGCGGCACGCGGAAGCGCACGAAAGCAGACGGAAGCACGCGGCATTGCGCGGCAATACGCGTCATACGCAGCAATACGCGGCACCCGCGTCCGGGCCGGATCCCATCTGCCGATTGGCTGTTACTGCCGGGTATTCAAAGCCTCGTCCACGGAATACGCTCGGTGCCATGACGGACTCGCAGGCCCCCGCTCCCACCTCCGCCCCCGCCGATTCCGGCACCGGCACCGCGCCCGACACCACGGCCGGGGCCGCGACCGGCACCAACCCGGTGGCGCCCGTCCCGGCCGGCGTCCGTACGGCGGCCGATGTGGTGACCCCCGAGGTGGTCGCCCAGCTCACGCGCGGTGTCATCGGCTCCGGCCGCACGGCCGGCCACACCCCGTCCACCGGGGAGAAGCTCGCGGACCTGCCCGAGTCCACCCCCGAGGACGTGGCAGCCGCCTACGAGCGGGCCCGCGCCGCCCAGCCCGTCTGGGCCGCGCTCCCGGTGCGGCGGCGGGCGGCGGTGCTGCTCCGCTTCCACGATCTCCTCCTCCAGCGCCAGGCCGAGGTGCTCGACCTGATCCAGCTGGAGACCGGCAAGGCGAGGCTGCACGCCCACGAGGAGGTCCAGGCGGTCGCCGTGGCCGCCCGGCACTACGGGCGCAGGGCCGCGTCGTACCTGCGCACGAAGCGCCACACCGGCGCCGTGCCGCTGCTGACCCGGGTCAGCGAGGCGCGCCTGCCGCGCGGGGTCGTCGGCCAGATCGCGCCGTGGAACTATCCGCTGGAACTGACCGTGGGGGACGCGCTGCCCGCGTTCGTCGCGGGGAACGCCGTCGTCATGAAACCCGACACGGAAACCGCGCTCACCGCGCTGTGGGCCCGTGACCTGCTGATCGAGGCCGGGCTGCCCGCCGAGGTCTTCCAGGTCGTCCTCGGGGAGGGGCCCGTCATCGGCCCCGAGGTGGTCCGGCACGCGGACTACGTCTCGTTCACCGGGTCCACCAGGACGGGCCGCGAGGTGGCCAGGGGCGCGGCGGACCGGCTGGTCGGCGTCTCCCTCGAACTGGGCGGCAAGAACGCCATGCTGGTGCTGGCCGACGCGGATGTGGAAAAGGCCGCGGCGGGCGCGGTGCGCGCCTGCTTCTCGTCGGCGGGCCAGCTCTGCATCTCCATCGAGCGGCTGTACGTGCACGAGTCGGTCGCCGACGCGTTCGTGGAGCGGTTCGCCGCCCGGACGAAGGCGATGCGGCTCGGCAGCTCGCTCGCGTACGGCGCCGACATGGGCTCCCTCGTGGGGGAGCGGCAATTGACGGCTGTCGTGCGCCATGTCGAGGAGGCCGTCGCGAAGGGTGCCACCGTCGTCGCGGGCGGTGTCGCGCGCCCCGACATCGGGCCCTACTTCCACGAACCGACCATCCTCGAAGGCGTCGAGGCGCCCATGGCGGTCTGCGCCGAGGAGACCTTCGGCCCGGTCGTCTCGCTCTACCGGTTCGGCGACGAGGACGAGGCGATCGACCTCGCCAACAGCACGCCGTACGGCCTCAACGCGAGCGTCTGGACCCGGGACGCGCGCCGTGGCCGCGCGGTGGCGGCCCGGCTGCGCACGGGCACCGTCAACATCAACGAGGGGTACGCGTCGGCGTACGGCAGTGTCCAGTCACCGATGGGCGGAATGAAGGAGTCCGGTCTCGGCCGGCGCCACGGCGCCGAGGGCATCCTCAAGTACACCGAGGCCCAGACGGTGGCGGAGCAGCGGATCATTCCGATGGGGCCGTCCTTCGGGATGGACGACGAGAGGTACGCGGCCTTCATGAGCCGGAACCTGCGGGTGATGAAGGCGCTGCGGCTGCGCTGACGAGGAGAGCCGGTGGAACAGAAGAAGGCCGCATACGACCCCGACCCCGACCGTGGGCACGATCCCGCGTACGACTACGACGTGATCGTCGTCGGCTCCGGTTTCGGCGGCTCGGTCTCCGCGCTGCGGCTGACCGAGAAGGGGTACCGGGTCGGAATCCTGGAGGCGGGCCGGCGCTTCACCCGTGAGACGCTCCCGAAGAACTCCTGGGACATCAGGAACTATCTCTGGGCCCCGGCCCTCGGTCTGTACGGCATCCAGCGCGTCCATCTGCTCGGCAACGTGATGGTGCTGGCGGGCGCCGGGGTCGGCGGCGGTTCGCTCAACTACGCCAACACGCTGTACGTGCCGCCCGCCGCCTTCTTCGAGGACCCGCAGTGGGCCGCCATCACCGACTGGGAGCAGGAGCTGAGGCCGTACTACGACCAGGCACGGCGCATGCTCGGCGTACGGCTCAATCCGACGACGACCCCCTCGGACGTCCACCTCAGGGCGGCGGCCGAGGCGATGGGCGTGGGCGACAGCTTCCGTCCGGCCCCGGTCGGCGTCTTCTTCGGGGACGGCGCGGACGCGGCCGGGACGCCCACGGCCCGCCCCGGGGCGACGGTGGACGACCCGTACTTCGGCGGTACGGGGCCGGCGCGCCGCGCCTGCACCGAGTGCGGGGAGTGCATGACGGGCTGCCGGCACGGCGCGAAGAACACCCTGACCGAGAACTACCTGTACCTGGCGGAGCGGGCCGGAGCGGTCATCCACCCCATGACCTCGGTGACCGCCCTCACGGAGGACGAGGAGGGCGGCCTCCGCGTCACCACCGTGCCGACGGACCAACGGCGCGTGGGTCGTAGAACAAGCCGTTCAACGAGCCGTTCACAAGGTGGAACGGGCGGCCCCGGAAAAGTGTTCCGGGCCCGTCATGTCGTGGTCGCGGCCGGTACGTACGGCACCCAGACCCTGCTGCACACGATGCGCGACCGGGGCCTGCTGCCGCGCCTCTCGTCCCGGCTCGGGGCCCTGACCCGCACCAACTCCGAGGCGCTGGTGGGCGCGCAGACCCTGGACCGGCGCTACCGCGCACGCCACGGCGCGCCGAAGGCGGACTTCACCCGGGGCGTCGCCATCACGTCCTCCATCCACCCCAACGCGACCACGCACATCGAGCCGGTGCGGTACGGCAAGGGGTCCAACGCCATGGGCGCGCTCTCCATCCTCCAGGTGCCGTACGGCGACCACCGTGTCCGGAACTGGCTCGGGAACGCCGTGCGCCATCCGGTGCTGCTGCTCCGGTCGCTCTCGTACCGCAGATGGTCGGAACGGACGATCATCGGACTGGTCATGCAGACGCTGGACAACTCCCTCACCACGTACCGCAAACCGGGCGGCGTGGGCAAGGGCCTGCTCACCGCCCGCCAGGGCCACGGCGCCCCCAACCCGACGCAGATCCCCGAGGCCACGCGCGCCGCGACCCTCGTGGCCGAGGAGATCAACGGTTTCCCCGGCAGCAACGTGGGCGAGCTGATGGGCACCCCGCTGACCGCGCACTTCCTGGGCGGATGCGCCATCGGGGCATCGGCGGAGGAGGGCGTGATCGACCCGTACCACCGGTTGTACGGGCACCCGGGGATCTCCGTGGTCGACGGCTCGGCGGTCTCGGCGAACCTGGGCGTCAACCCGTCGCTGACGATCACCGCCCAGGCGGAACGCGCGATGTCCTTCTGGCCGAACAAGGGGGACCGTGATCCACGCCCGGAGCAGGCCGCGGGGGCGCCGTACGCGCGACCCACGCCCGTGGCGCCGCGGTCACCGGTGGTCCCGGCGGGGGCGTTCGGCGAGCTGAGGCTGCCGTTCCTGGGGATACCGACGGTCCCGCCCCGAAAGCCCCGAAAGCCCCGAAAGCCCCGAAAGAACTGACGCGGACGCAGAACTGACGCGGACGCAGAGAGGCGCTGCACCCCCCTCCGAGTGCAGCGCCTCTCCAGCTTCAGCGGTTCCGTTCCGCCCGCGGGTGTTACGCGGCGGCGTCGCCGTTGCGACGGCGCTTCATCGCGAACATCACTCCGGCACCGGCGACGATGGCGATCCCGCCCACCATGCCGATGACGGGAACCGTCGAGGAGGAACCGGTCTCCGCGAGGTGGCCCTGCGGCTTGATCTCGGTGTTGCCGACCGGCTTCGCCGGGATCGGCTTCTTGCCACCGGTCTGCGGCCGCGGCTGCGGCTTGGCCTCGCCGGGGTTGCCCGCGTCCGAACCGGCGGCGACGATCTCGAACTCGTACGACGCGAAGTCGCCCGCCATGACGCAGTTGCCCTTGTCATCGGCGTAGACGCCGATGCCGATGGCGTAACCGAGGCCGGCCGGGGCCGACTTGTCCACGCTCAGGCGCAGGTCGATCGAGAACGACTCCTTCGCCCGGACGTCGGTGTAACCGAGGTAGCCGGCACCCTCGTCGTTGTCGTCCAGGGAGATGTTGATCCACTGGCCCGACTCCGGGTCCTTGTACTGGAGCGTCAGGTGCTGAGAGGTGATCTCCCAGGTCTTCTCGTCGATCTGGCCCGCGAAGACACCGAGGTCGACACGCTTGTAGACGTTCTTGCCCTGGTTCGACACGTTGAACTTGAACCCGTGGAAGCCGCTGCCCGCGACGACCCGCTCCGGCAGGCCGGTCAGGCTGGTCTTGAAGTCGTCGTCGACGAGGTCGCCGTCCTCGGAGCACTCGACGGGTGTGCCGGGGGCCTCGCCGGCCGAGGTTTCGGACGGCTCGGCCGCCGGCGTGCTCTGTGAGGCGCTGGGCGAGGGCTTCCCGGCCTCGGGAGTGCCCTCCTCGGGAGCGCCCTCCTCGGGCTTGGTCGGCGGAGTGCCCGCGGTCTCCTCGCCGGTCTCCGGCGGTGCCGGGGCCTCGTCGGTGGGCGGTGTTTCCACGACGGGCGGCGTCTCGCCGGTCTCACCGGCGCCGGCCTCGGGCGTCTCGGAGCCGGGGGTCTCGGACCCGGGGCTCTCGGCGGAGGTCTGCGGGGCGGTGGTGTCGCCTTCGGTCGCGAACGCGGCCGGCGCCGCGAAGAACGCGGCGGGGGCGATGACGGCGGTCGCGGCTGCGACCGCCATGGCGCGGCGGAGCTTCATGAAAGACCTCAGCGAAATTCGGCGCACCGGCAGGATGCGGTGCGGAGTCGTTGGGCCCTCCCAGATGATGTGGGGTCACGGGTGAGGCCGTTGTTTTCGCATGCAAGACCTGTGACCCATGGGAATGGTTGCAGCGGTCTTCACAGAATCTTTAGGTGGCCTGCCTCACACTGTGTGGCCGCGAGGCCGGTCCCGGGCGTCCCCGGAACCGGCCGTTCCTCCGGTGACCGGGCGGCTGTCCCCTGCCCGCCGGTCACGGGCGCCGGGACGAGGTCCCACGACGTACCCGTCGCACGTCCCGGCGGAGCCACGCGGTCCTTCTCCCGACTGCGATGAAGTGCGGTGCGTGCCCGTACGGCCCAACGAACGGGCCCTGCGAGCGGTCACGGTGCCGTACGGGTGAGAAGAGCGGGACAGCGGCGGTGTCAGACGCGGCCCCTGCTCAGCTCCAGCAGCGTCATCGCCAGCGCGGTGCCCGGTTTGCCGAGGGCGTCCCGGTAGCGGGCGAGGATCTCCATCTCCCGGGAGAGATTGACGCGCCGCCCCCCGGAGGTGATCCGGGCGTCCTGGATCACGGCGGAGATCGCCATCCGTTCCTGGACGAGGCCGATGATGCGGTCGTCCAGCGCGTCGATCCGCTCCCGCGCGCCGCCGATGAGCGAGGCGGCCTCGGTGGTGCGGGCGCCGGTGTTCTCGTGGCGCGTGGCCGTGCGTGCGGCGTCGGCGCTGGTGGCGTCGGTGGTGGCGGCGGCGGCGGTGGTGGTGTCGGATGCCATGACGGGTTCCTTGTCGGTTCGGGGGCCCTGAGCCGTACGGCCCCGAACGCGACAGACGCCCCGGGCCTTGTCGGCCCGGGGCGCCTGGGAAGTCGCTTGTCAGCTCAAGCAGCACGACCATGGCAGCCGGACGGGCCGGTGCCATAGGTAAAGACGAAGGTGAGCTGCTTGTGCATGGCCACAGTATGGACCCGGTGTCCGGGCGGACCGCAAAGCGGGGCCGGATGGTGAGACGGGCCAGGCTCCACCCGTCTCCACCCGTCTCCATCCGTCCGTCGGTCTCCGTCCGTCTCCATCCGTCCGTCGGTCTCCGTCCGTCTCCGTTCAGGGACCGCCCCTCACCCGGCACCGCCCCCGTTAGACTCGGGAGAACAGCACCGTGCTGCTCGTCAGCGCCGTGTGAACGTCCCACCTCCGCCGGAAGGCCGCCCCCAGTGCCAGCAGCACCCCCCGCCGCCCCCGACGTCGTACTCGTCGTCGACTTCGGCGCGCAGTACGCCCAGCTCATTGCCCGCCGCGTCCGCGAGGCCCGGGTCTACAGCGAGATCGTCCCGTCCACGATGCCGGTGGCCGAGATGCTGGCCAGGAAGCCCAAGGCGATCATCCTCTCCGGCGGCCCGTCCTCCGTGTACGCGGAGAACGCCCCGAGCGTCGACCGCGCGCTCTTCGAGGCCGGTGTCCCCGTCTTCGGCATGTGCTACGGCTTCCAGCTCATGGCGACCACGCTCGGCGGGACCGTCGACAACACGGGGGCGCGTGAGTACGGCCGTACCTCCCTGCGCGTCTCGAAGACCGGCTCCACCCTCTTCGAGGGGACCCCGGCCGAGCAGTCCGTCTGGATGTCGCACGGCGACGCCTGCTCCGCCGCGCCCGAGGGGTTCACGGTCACCGCGTCCACGGACGTCGTGCCGGTCGCCGCGTTCGAGAACGACGAGAAGAAGCTGTACGGGGTGCAGCACCACCCGGAGGTCATGCACTCCACGTACGGCCAGCAGGTCCTGGAGCACTTCCTCTACCGCGGCGCGGGCATCGAGCCGACCTGGACCACCGCCAATGTGGTGGACGAGCAGGTCGCGCTCATCCGTGAGCAGGTCGGCACCAAGCGCGCCATCTGCGGACTCTCCGGCGGCGTGGACTCGGCGGTGGCCGCGGCGCTGGTGCAGCGGGCCATCGGATCCCAGCTCACCTGCGTATACGTCGACCACGGTCTGATGCGCAAGGGCGAGACCGAGCAGGTCGAGAAGGACTTCGTCGCCGCGACGGGCGTGCAGCTCCGGGTGGTCGACGCCGAGGAGCGCTTCCTCACCGCGCTGGCCGGGGTCTCCGACCCCGAGCAGAAGCGGAAGATCATCGGCCGGGAGTTCATCCGGGTCTTCGAGCAGGCCCAGGCGGAGATCGTCGCGGAGGCGGGCGCGGAGGGCGAGGACGTCGCGTTCCTCGTGCAGGGCACTCTCTACCCGGACGTGGTGGAGTCCGGCGGCGGCACCGGCACCGCCAACATCAAGTCGCACCACAACGTCGGCGGGCTTCCCGACGACATCGAGTTCCAGCTCATCGAGCCGCTGCGCAAGCTGTTCAAGGACGAGGTCCGGATGGTCGGCCAGCAGCTCGGGCTGCCGGACGAGATCGTCCAGCGCCAGCCGTTCCCGGGCCCCGGTCTGGGGATCCGTATCGTCGGCGAGGTCACGCGCGAGCGCCTCGACCTGCTGCGCGACGCGGACGCCATCGCCCGCGAGGAGCTGACGGCGGCGGGTCTGGACCGCGAGATCTGGCAGTGCCCGGTGGTCCTCCTCGCCGATGTGCGCTCCGTGGGCGTCCAGGGCGACGGCCGGACCTACGGCCACCCGATCGTGCTGCGGCCGGTCTCGTCGGAGGACGCGATGACCGCGGACTGGACGCGGATGCCGTACGACGTACTGGCGAAGATCTCCACCCGCATCACCAACGAGGTGGCCGACGTCAACCGCGTGGTCCTCGACGTGACGAGCAAGCCCCCGGGCACCATCGAGTGGGAGTAGCCTCCCCGGGCTGGTCAACGCCGACGCCGTCGCTCATTCGTTTGGGCGGCGGCGTTGCCGTATCGGCTGGGTACGCTGCTGGTAGGGGTCAGACTCCGTCGTATGGGAGTAATCATGAGCGCCGCACCTGAGCACGGGCTGGAATCGCGATACCAGTGGCCGATCCCGCCCGCCGGGGGCTGGACCGCGGACGACCTCGACCGGATTCCGGGCCTCCCGCCGCACACTGAGCTGATCGACGGGAGCCTCGTCCTCATGAGTCCGCAGACTCGATTTCATATGCGCACCATGCGTCTGCTGGAGCGTGCGCTGCTCGACCAGGCGCCTGATGAGCTTGACGTCGATCGTGAGATGACCATCAGGATCGATCACAAGAATCGCCCGGAGGCGGACATCCTGGTGTACCGCGTGGAGGGGGATACCGGTCCGCGGCAGACCTGGCACAGGCCGGAAGACATTGTTCTCGCCGTTGAGGTCGTCTCCGACGACTCCGTGGAGCGCGACCGTGAGGTCAAGCCGCGCAAGTACGCCGCCGCCGGGGTGCGTTACTTCTGGAGGGTCGAGGAAGAGCGCGGTCTCCCCGTGGTCTACAGCTACGAACTCGACCCGGCACCCCATGTCTACGTCCCGACCGGCATCCACCGCGAACGGCTGGAGCTGAAGGAGCCGTTCGCCATCAGTATCGACCTCACCGCGATCAACCGGCGCCGTCCCGCGGAGGACTGAGCCCGGCGGGTTCGCGGGTCAACACCGTAACGATGTTGTCACCCGCACCGACCCGGCAAACTTCGTATACCCCTCCCTTCGTGCGGGACAATTTCCTTGCGATGCAAGGAAATTCATCCGGGCGGGACCCGGGCTGAGGCGCGGGACGGGAAGGCGGCAATCGGCGTGGCGGTGCAAGAGGTGCGGCAGGGCGTGCACAGCGGTGGCTGTGCGTGCGGGGACTGTCCGCACGGGGCTCGGGAAGGGCACCGGAGAGCCGTGGCCGCGTTCCTGGCGAAGCGCGATGAACTGGCCGCCGGGCAGGGGCTGCCCGCCGCTGTCGCGCACTCCGTGGGTGCCTCCCGGCAGTGGGTGTCCGACGAACTCACCCAGTCCGCCCGCGCGGTGGCGGACCGGAGCCGTGAGGCGGGGGACGCCTGGCTGCACACCGTCTGGCGGCACACCCTGTTCGCTGCGTGGGGCTGCGTCGTCCTGCTCCTGCTGGCGCAGGCGGTGACCGCGATCGGTACCGGCTGGACCCTCGCCCGGACGGCCGGGCTGGTCGCCGCTGTCGTCTGCGCCGGGCTGCTGACCGCCGCCGCGTGGCTGCACCGCGCCCGCGGCGGGCTGCTCGCGCCGCTGATCGGTGAGGACAACCGGCTCTCGACCTCACGGACCGTCGCCTCCGCCTGGGTGCTGCTCGTCGTCTACGCCGTCCTCGTCCTCGCCTTCGAGCTCGCCGGCGCCTCCGGGCACCGCAGCCGTGACGAACTGATCGCCGGTCTCGAACTGGCCCGGGGCGCGGGTCTGGTGAGCGTCCTCGCCGTGGTGTGCGCCATCGCCGTCGTCGTGCGCCGCGTGGTGTCCGTACGGGTGCTGGGCCAGCGGCTCCAGAAGGTGCGTGCCGACCGGCCCCGCCTCGCCGACCTGCTCTGCGACGACGGCGGACGCGGCAGCTTCACCGATGTGCAGTACACGCTGGTGAACGCCGTCGCCGTCGTCTTCGCCGGCGCCCGGTTCGCCCGGCGCCCCGAGCAACTGCCCGATCTGCCCTGGGCGCTGGCCCTGCTCGTCGGGGTCTCCGCCGCCACCTACTTCGCGGGGAAGTACGCCGAGGGCGGGCGCCCCGTCGTGCTCTCCGTCGTACGGGCCAGGGAGGCGGGCGATCTCGACGCCCCCATCCGGACCGGCGACGACATCGAGATCCGCGGCGCAGGATTCGTCCCACCCGGCGCCGGCACCCCGGACCGGCTGGCCCGGATGGTCGTCCGGATCGGCGCGGTCCACGTCCACGTGCCGCTGGTGCCCGTCCCCGGCGGCTTCGCCAACCCGGCGGACACCTCACTCACCGTGCCCGTACCGGTAGAGGTGGAGCCCGGAGCCGTCGAGGTGCAGGTCGTCACCGCGGCGGGGACCGAAACCAACCGCGTGATCATCGAAGTCATGGACTGAACGAATTCGGCCGATAGTTGCTCCTGTTCCGATGAAGAGTTTTCACGTCTTTTCCGAGTAGGCCCGTCCGGTGCTGCCCAACGGCTGGTTCACTGAGCGCCGGATGTGTTCACTGCGTATGCAGGGGCAGGGCACGCGGAGGCAGCCGCCTCCGTGGCAGCGGTGCGGGACAGGGAGAGGCGGACCCGGCGATGACACACGGCTACCGGATGGACGGTTACGGAGGGCTCGGCGGCGAGCGCCCCGGCCTGCGGGAGAGCGCCACGCGTCACGCACTCCTGCCGCTGAGGCTCTTCCTCGGCGTCACCTTCATCTACGCGGGCATCGACAAGCTCACCCAGAGCGGCTTCTTCTCGGCCACCGGCAGCGGCTCCGTCGGCGAGATGATGCGGGGAGTCCGCGACAGCTCCGCGATCCCCGCCCTCGTCGACCTGGCCCTCAAGAGCCCCGCCGGCTTCGGATACGCCATCGCCATCGGTGAACTCGCCGTCGGTCTCGGCGCCCTCTTCGGCCTCCTCACCCGGATCGCCGCACTCGGCGGCGCCCTGATCTCGCTCAGCCTCTGGCTCACCGTGAGCTGGCAGGCCACGCCGTACTACTACGGCAACGACCTCCCCTATCTCATGGCCTGGCTGCCGCTCGTGCTCGCCGGAGCGCCGACGTTCTCCTTGGACGCCGTCCTCGCCGACCGGCGCCGGCGTATGAGGTAGTGGCCCAAGGTCACCACGGCCGCCAGGAACAGCCCGAAGAAGACCAGGGGCAGCGCCGCGAACCACGGCGTGTGCCAGGCGTCCGCCGCGTCGCCCGCGTACGCGGCGGACGCCGTCAGCGCCGTCAGCCCCACGATCAGTCGGCCCGGCCGGAACTCATGAAGCAGCACGGGTCACCTCCACCTGTCCGAGCCCGACCTTCAGTGTCAACAGCAGCGTCCCCGCCGGAGCGCTGCCCGCGGCCGGCGCCAGCACGCGCCCCCGCGACTGGGCCGGCGATATGTCGATATCGTTCGGCGTCTCACCCGGCAGCCTGATGTCCCCGAGACCGGCCTTCGCCGTCATCTTCACCGTCACTCCCTCCGGTACGACGACCTTGAGCTGTCCCGCGCCGACCTCGGCCGACGAGGTGACCGTCCGCCCCTTCGGAATGGCGAGCCCGCCCAGATCGAGGGTGCCGATGCCCGACCCCAGTTCGTAGTGCGGTTGTACCGCAGCCACCGACACCGGCGCCCAGTCCCGGCGGGCCCACTCCGTCGTGATGTTCTGCGGCAGGGCCGCGCTCCCGGCGAGCAGCCCCGCCGTGACCACCGTCAGAAAGACCGTGCCCGCCCCCGTACGGCCCAGGAAGCTGCTGACCGCGATCCCGAGACCGAACACCGCGAGCGCGGCGGTCAGCCCTGTCTCCAGGCTCACGCCCAGCGGCCGGCTCTCCCAGGACAGCCCCGTCCCGAGCCCGCCCGCCAGCAGCGCCAGCAGGAAGACGATCCCGGCGATCCCCCGCGGACCCCGGGGGCGGGACTCCCGTATCCGGGCACCGGACCGGTCCCGGTCGCCCGCTCCGTCCCTGCCGTCCTTGTGCCAGGCCCAAGGCCGCGCCTCCATCCGCGCGTCCTCCGGCCCCCACATGTAGTCCGTCCCCACGGGGCCCGTGGAGCCGTCCTTCACGATCGGGTCCCGCCACCACGACGGGGAGCCCGGCGTCGGCGGCGCCTTCGTCTCCGGAGGAGCGTCCGCCACCATGTGCGCCGTCGCCGGATCGAGCGGCCCGCCGTCCGGCAGCGTCCCCCGCCGGTGCTGCGACCAGACCGCCGACCCCACGACCGCGATGGACAGCATCGCGGCGAAACTCAGCGTCTCCCCGTTGTCCAGCATCGACAGGAAGAGACCGCACCCCGCGAGCGCCATCAGCACGGCGATCAGCGACGCGCCGTCCACCCGCCCCGACAGCAGCCTGCGCGCCTCGTTCTCCTCCTCGCCCTCCAGCGGGAGCAGCAGCCAGGCGAAGCCGTAGAAGATCAGCCCGAGCCCGCCCGCGGCCGCGAGGACACCGAGCACGATCCGGAAGATGACGGGGTCCACGTCGCAGTACCGCCCGAGCCCCCCGCACACCCCCGCGAACACCTTCTGACGGGAACTGCGCTGCAGGGGCGCGGACGCGCCCGGGACCGCGTCCGCGCCCGACGGCGGAGGTGACGCGTCGGACGGCGCGGTCGGCGAGGACGGCGGCTGAGTCGGCGGCTGGGTCATACGCCCATGGTGACGGTGCGAGGGCCCGGTCTCCACCGGCGACGACCCCGGTCTGACCCTGATATTGGCCCCGCCCCGCCCCCGGGAACGGATCAGGGTCGCGTCAGGGGTACGACCCTGATGCCCTGCCGCACCCCGCCGTGTGACCATCGGTGTCATGCCAGTCGCCCCGCCTCGCCCCGCCGCGCCGCCGCGCTCCCGTGCCCCCGGGCCCGAGGAGCTGCCGCCGCGCAAGCTGTACCGCAGCGCGGACGGCCGGCTGCTCGGCGGTGTCGCGCGCGGGCTCGCCGGTCATCTCGGTCTGCCGGTGGTCTGGGTCCGGCTCGTCTTCCTCCTCTTCTTCTTCTCACAGGGCCTGGGCGCCCTGCTCTACGCCGTGTTCTGGATCGTCGTCCCGCTCGGCGTCGGCGGCCGGGCCGTCGAGTCGCGCCCGCTCTTCGAGATCAGCCCCGACGGCAGACGACGGCTGCGCAAGCCCGACAAGGGGCAGCTCTTCGCCCTGCTCGCGCTGGTCGTCAGCGCGGCCACCTTCATCGGCAATGTCAGCCTGGGTCGCAGCCACGCCGACCGCTACATCTGGCCGATGCTGCTGATCGGCGTCGGCGTCGTCCTCGTCTGGCGACAGGCGGACAACGCGCGCCGTGCCCGCTGGACCGAGATCGGCCGCCGCCACCGCATATTCCAGCTGGCCCGGAGCCTCGCCGGTGTCGCGCTGGTCGGCCTCGGCCTCGCCGTCTTCGTGGTGGTGCGCGGCTCGGCGGCCCAGTTCGGCAATGTGCTGACGGGCGCGATCGCCGTCGTCGCCGGGACCGCCCTGCTCGCCGGGCCCTGGCTCGTCCGGATGACCCAGGACCTCTCCGAGGAGCGGCTGATGCGGATCCGCGCCCAGGAGCGCGCCGAGGTCGCCGCGCATGTCCACGACTCGGTCCTGCACACCCTGACGCTCATCCAGCGCAACGCGGACGACGGGGGAGAGGTCCGCCGGCTCGCCCGCGCACAGGAGCGCGAGCTGCGCGCCTGGCTCTACAAACCGGAGGGCACCGGCAAGGACGAGGCGGACGAGCCCACCACCCTCGCCGACGCGGTGAAGCGGACGGCGGCCGAGGTGGAGGACTACCACGGGGTGCCGATCGAGGTCGTGGTCGTCGGCGACTGCCCGCTCGACGAGAAGCTGTCCGCGCAGATGCAGGCCGCGCGCGAGGCGATGGTCAACGCCGCCAAGTACGGCGGCGAGGGCGGCGCCGTCCAGGTGTTCGCGGAGGTCGAGGGGCGTACGGTCTTCCTCTCCGTGCGCGACCGCGGCCCGGGATTCGACCTGGACGCCGTGCCGGACGACCGGATGGGCGTCCGCGAGTCGATCATCGGCCGGATGCAGCGCAACGGGGGCACGGCCCGGCTGCGCGCGGTGCCCGACGGCGGTACGGAGGTCGAGCTGGAGATGGAGCGCGCCGACGACTGACGGACGGAGCGCGCCGGCCGAGGGCCGGCCGGCGGTCGGCCGAGGAGAGGGAGCGCGCCGACCCACAGGGGATCCACAGGGGATGGACCGGTCGCCGGGCGGGGACCGTACGGTACGAGAGCCGCGGGGACCGCGGCGGAGCGACGAGGGCGAGGGGCACAGACCATGAGCGAGGGCGTACACGCCGAATCCACTCCCGCGGCGAGCGGGGAACCGGCGGGGGACGGCCGCCGGGTCCGCGTCGTGCTCGTCGACGACCACCGGATGTTCCGTACGGGCGTCCAGGCGGAGATCGGCCGCACGGAGGAGACCGGCGTCGAGGTCGTCGGCGAGGCCGCCGACGTCGACCAGGCGATCACCGTGATCACCGCGACCCGTCCCGAGGTCGTCCTGCTCGACGTCCATCTGCCGGGCGGCGGCGGGGTCGAGGTGCTGCGCCGCAGCGCCCCCATGATGACGGCTGCGGAGAACCCGGTGCGTTTCCTGGCGCTCTCGGTCTCGGACGCGGCGGAGGACGTCATCGGCGTCATCCGGGGCGGCGCCCGCGGCTATGTCACCAAGACGATCACCGGCACGGACCTGGTCAACTCGATCTTCCGGGTCCAGGAGGGCGACGCGGTCTTCTCGCCCCGGCTGGCCGGCTTCGTTCTGGACGCCTTCGCGTCGACGGACGCGCCTCCGGTGGACGAGGACCTGGACCGGCTCACCCAGCGCGAGCGCGAGGTGCTGCGGCTCATCGCGCGCGGATACGCCTACAAGGAGATCGCCAAGCAGCTCTTCATCTCGGTGAAGACGGTGGAGTCCCACGTCTCGGCGGTCCTGCGCAAGCTCCAGCTCTCCAACCGGCACGAGCTGACCCGCTGGGCGACGGCCCGCCGGCTGGTCTGACGGCTCACGGCCGCCCGGCGGGCCGGACGGCTACGAGCAGTGCCACCCGGTGACGAACAGCCGCCCCCGGTGGTCCAGCACGCCGCGGATGCACTCGCCGGGCAGGGTGTCGATGACGCCGGTCAGTTCGGCGCGGCCGTGCCGGGTGCGCTGTGTGCCGAACCAGCCGGGGAAGGCCGTGAGCCGGGCGTCCTTGCGCTGGTAGCCGAGGCGTACGCGGATGTCGGGCTCGTCCCCGTGGCGTACGTACCGCGTGGTGAAGGGGCCCGCGCCCCCGATCGGGCCCTCGACACAGAGTCTGCCGCCGGAGAGATCTCCGCAGCCTGTCGGGGTGACCCCCACGGGGGCCAGGACGAACAGCGCGCCGGCCACGAGGGCCATTGCCCTGACAGTGGTGGCTCGTCTCACAACCGCCCCTCTCCGATCACCCCGCCGTTCCCGGCCCGGCGTGCCCCGTCTCACCTCGCGGGCCGATGAGCGGACCGCTTGCTGCACATCGTGACCCGCAACCGCGGGCGGGGCACTCCGGCGTGGGCCGTCAGGGGCGGTCGGAGGCCGACGCCGCGTGGACGGACCGGAAAGGGCGTCAGACGGATGCTCCAGGAGGGTTGTCAGGCGGTCCGGGAGGAACGTCGGCCGACCTGTTCCGGGAGGGCGGCCGGGAGGCCGGGAGGGAGCCGGGAGGGGCACTGGGGGACGCTAGAGGGGGCGGGCGGCGCCCGCGAACGGCATCTCGTCGACCGGCGCGAGCCGGACCGCCGTACCGGGCCTGGGCGCGTGGATCATCTGCCCGCCGCCCACATAGATACCGACATGACTGATGCCCGAGTAGAAGAACACCAGGTCACCGGGGGCCAGTTCGGAGCGGGCGACGCGTCGGCCCGTGTTGATCTGCGTGTAGGTGGTACGGGGCAGGGCCACCCCGGCGGCACGCCACGCGGCCTGGGTCAGCCCCGAGCAGTCGAAGGAGCCGGGACCGGTCGCGCCCCACACGTACGGCTTGCCGATCGCGCCGTACGCGAAGGCGATGGCGGCCTCGGCCCGCGCGTTCGGCGCCGCCGTCGTGCCGCGTGGCGTCCCCCGGTCCGCGCGGTCCGCGTCCCCGCCGTCCTGCCGCCCCGTTCCGCCCCGCGCCTCGTACCGGCCGCGCTCCTCGGCGGTGAGCTCGTCGAGCAGCCGCTGGGCGGAGCCGATCTTCCGCTGGATCGTGGACTTGTGCCGGGCCAGCTCGGCACGGCGGGCCGTGAGATCGGCGAGCTGGGTGCCCGCCCGCGAACGCAGCCCGGCGATCCGCGACAGCTCCCGGCGGATCCCCGCGACGGTGGCGGCCCGCCTGCTGCCGGCCCGCTCGGCGACACCGGCCTGCTCCAGGTAGTCCTCGGGCCGGGAGCTGAGGGCGAGCTGTACGGCCGGGTCGAGGCCGCCGCTGCGGTACTGCGCGGTGGCGATCGAGCCCAGCTCGGCGCGCGAGGTGTTGAGCCCGTCGGTCCTGCGCGCGGCCTCGTCACGCAGCTCGGTGAGCGAGGCGCGGGCCTCGTCGGCCTTCACCTTCGCCCCGTTGTACTGCTCGGTGGCCGCCTCCGCCTGCGCGTACAGCGTGTCGACCTCGGCCTGGATCTGCGCGGGGGTGAGCCGGGGCTCGCTCTGCGCGGGGCCCGCGGCGGTGGCGGTCGCGGCTCCCGCGAGCGCGAGCGTCGCCGCGGTGCGGCCGGCCTGGCCGGTGAACAGGCGCTGCCTGGGCTTTCGGTGGTTTCGGTGCGCTGCCACGGGGGCGGGGTCCGTTTCCTTCGGTTCCGTTGACTCCGTGCGGTACGGCCGCCCGGTACGGCCCCATGAGGGCCGCACGCAGGACGTTAGGGCGCACGGTCACAGTCCGGCCTCGACATGGCGGGTATTGGCGGGAGGTGAAGGTTCCGGAGCGTTTCGCGATCATGACGGCCCGACGGAGCGCGCCCTTCCGGACGGACCCGACCGATAGCGGAAGTAAGCCGCACCTCACCGAAGGCGGGTGATATGGGCCCGGCTACGCTCCCGGCATGGACGTACTGATCAATGTCTTCGTCGCCCTGCACATCATCGGCATAGCCGCCCTGCTCGGCGGTTTCCTGACCCAGATGAAGGCGATGAGCGCCGGTACGGCGCGCTTCACCCCGGCGATGCTGCACGGCGCCCTCACCATGCTGATCACGGGGATGGTGCTGGTGGGCCTCAACCAGGCCGACGACCAGCCGCTCAACAACATCAAGATCGGCGTCAAGCTGGCCGTCCTGGTCGTGATCATGGGCATCGTCTACGTGAAGCGGGACGACGAGGCGGCCGAGAAGCCGCTGTTCGGCGCGGTGGGCGGGCTGACCGTGGCCAACATCCTCATCGCCACGCTCTGGACCTGACCCCGGCCCCCGACGGACCCGCCCCGGCCGGGTCGGGTCCGTCGGGTCCGCGGGCGCCACGACGGGGTCCCCGGGGCACCGCGACCGGGTCAGGCCGGGCGGACGCTGCCGTAGATCGGCAGGTAGTAGATCGATTCCTCGCGCACGTTCGCACCCGGCTTGGGCGCGTGGATCATCATGCCGTCGCCGATGTAGATGCCGGCGTGGCTGCTGTCGTCGTAGAAGAAGACCAGGTCGCCGGGGAGCAGATCATCGGTGGTGACGCGGGTGCCCGTGTCCACCTGGTCGCTCGTGCTGCGCGGCAGCTCGACGCCGGCCGCCCGCCAGGCCGCCTGGGTCAGGCCCGAGGAGTCGTACGAACTCGGTCCCGAGGCGCCCCAGACGTACGGCTTGCCGATCTGGGTGCGTGCGAAGGCGAGCACCTTCGCCGCCTTGGCCGCGTAGATGCCGGCGGCGTCACCGCCGGTCACGGCCTCCAGTCCGGGGCCGCCGACCGTTCCCGCGTTCGCACCTGCGATCGTTGCCGCGTCGGTGCCCGTTCCGGTGCCCGCTCCCGTGCTCGTGCCGGGGTCGGCCGACGGAGCCTGGGGCTGCGACCGGGGCCGGATCAGCTCCGCCTCGCGCCGGCGCTCCGCCTCGGCATCGGCCTGCGCCTTGTCGCGGGCCTCCGCCTTGGCCTTCGCCTCCGCCGTGCGGCGGGCCGCTTCTTCCTTCTTGCGCTCCAGGGCGGCCAGCCGCGCCTGCTCCTCCGCGCCGAGCCGCGCCAGCAGCGCGCGGGCCTCGGCGAGCTTCTTCTGGATCTGCTCCTTGCTGGTCCGCAAGGACTCCTGGGACTCGTCCGGCGACTCCGGAGCGCGGGTGTCCGCCCGGGAGCTCCAGTGGTCGGCGACGGGGCTCTGCTGACGGTCGGTCAGCCGCTCCGTCATCCCCGTCTGCTCGACGTACGTCTGCGGGCTGTCCGCGAACAGTACGGCGGCGGGGGCCGTGGCAGGCATGGCGGGGGCGGTGGCAGGCATCGCCGGTACAACAGGGGCGACAGGGGTGACAGGTGCTGCCGGGGCTGCCGGAGCGACGGAAGCGGCCGGGGTCGCCGGGGCGCCCGCGGGGGTGCCCGCGCCGCCCCCGGACTGCGCGGACGTGTAGGAACCGAGCGTACGGCGGGCCTCGTTCAGCTTGTCCGCGCTCTTGGCCACGCCGTCGATGACCCGGTCGACCGTGCGCTTCTGCTTGGCCGTCGCCTCCTTCGTCCTGGCGGACCTCTGCGCGTCACCACCGGCCTGGCGGTACAGGTCGCTGACCTTTTTCTCCACCTCTTCGACCGACGGCGAGGACTTCGATTCCGTGGGCGCGGCGTCCGCGCTCTGCGTCGACAGCAGCGTGACCGAGGCCAGGGCGGCCGTCGTGATCCCGACGGCAGGGGCGTTGGTGCGTACCCCGCTACGGCTGCGCGCCTTGCGATGCGACGCCAAGTTCGGCATCTCCTTCCGTGGACCGCCTACCGGGTTAGCTGTCGGGTTCGGGCGGAACGGAAGGCTGCCCTACGGGCGTTGTACGTACGGCGAACGTACGGCCCGATTCACCCCGGTCTTGCAGAGTGGGTCCCCGGTTCCGAACTTCCCGTGGAAAGCCCGGATTCGGCGTGGGCCGCCCGCTCGGCGCGGATCGCCTTCAGAGGTACGGGCTGCCTGATCGAGCACGCTAGCCAAGATGTGGCGCTGATGTGAAGGTGGATGGCCGATATGCCCGATACATTTCTGTGACCATTTGCTCGTGCGGAGTGCAGGGAGCCGCAATAGGGGGTATAGCGTTACGCTCCGTGTGTGAGCCGGAACCGTCCGCCTTCCGGGGGCCGGCTTTGCCGGGCGGGCTCCGACTGTCGGTGTGGCGGCCTAGACTCGTTAAGCGATGAGCAGCCTCTTTGACGACAGTTTCCTGGCCGACCTCCAGCCCTCCGGCGACGAGCACCCCCCGCCCCCCGAGGACCTGGACGAAGACGCCCCGGAGCAGGTGCCCGACGACCTGTTCCAGGGCGCGTACGACCTGCCCCCGGCCCGGGATCCGTACCACCGCAACGGGGCGGCCCGTACGGTCATCGACCCGGCCTCGCTCCTCGAAGGGCTGAACGAGGAACAGAGCGCGGCCGTCGTGCACACGGGGTCGCCGCTGCTCATCGTCGCCGGAGCCGGATCCGGCAAGACCCGGGTGCTGACCCACCGGATCGCCCATCTCCTCGGCACCCGCAGCGTCCACCCCGGCGAAATACTGGCGATCACCTTCACCAACAAGGCCGCGGGCGAGATGAAGGAGCGCGTCGGGCAGCTCGTCGGCCCGCGCGCCCAGGCGATGTGGGTGCTGACCTTCCACAGCGCCTGCGTGCGGATCCTGCGGCGCGAGTCGAAGCGGCTCGGGTTCACCTCGTCGTTCTCGATCTACGACGCCGCCGACTCGAAGCGGCTCATGGCCCTGGTCTGCCGCGATCTGGACCTCGACCCCAAGCGCTATCCGCCGAAGTCCTTCAGCGCCAAGATCTCCAACCTCAAGAACGAGCTGATCGACGAGGAGACCTTCGCGGGACAGGCCGTCGACGGCTTCGAGAAGACGCTCGCCGAGGCGTACCGGATGTACCAGGCACGGCTGCGCGAGGCCAACGCCCTGGACTTCGACGACATCATCATGACCACCGTCCACCTGCTCCAGGCGTTCCCCGACGTCGCCGAGCACTACCGGCGCCGCTTCCGGCACGTCCTGGTGGACGAGTACCAGGACACGAACCACGCCCAGTACACCCTCGTACGCGAACTGGTGGGCCCCTCCGGCGAGGGCGAGGACCCCGCGGAGCTCTGTGTGGTCGGCGACGCCGACCAGTCGATCTACGCCTTCCGCGGCGCCACGATCCGCAACATCCTCCAGTTCGAGGAGGACTACCCGGACGCGACGACGATCCTGCTGGAGCAGAACTACCGCTCCACGCAGACGATCCTCAGCGCCGCCAACGCGGTCATCGAGCGCAACGAGAGCCGCCGCCCGAAGAACCTGTGGACCAAGGCCGGCGCCGGCGCCCAGATCACCGGTTACGTCGCGGACACGGAGCACGACGAGGCGCAGTTCGTCGCCGACGAGATCGACCGGCTGACGGACGCGGGCGAGGCCAAGGCGGGTGACGTCGCCGTCTTCTACCGGACGAACGCGCAGTCCCGCGTCTTCGAGGAGATCTTCATCCGGGTCGGCCTGCCGTACAAGGTCGTCGGCGGAGTGCGCTTCTACGAGCGCAAGGAGGTCCGTGACGTCCTGGCCTACCTCCGGGTCCTCGCCAATCCGGAGGACAACGTACCGCTGCGCCGGATCCTCAACGTGCCCAAGCGCGGCATCGGGGATCGCGCGGAGGCCATGATCGACGCTCTCGCGCTGCGGGAGAAGATCACCTTCCCGCAGGCGCTGCGGCGGGTGGACGAGGCGTACGGCATGGCGGCCCGCTCGGCCAATGCCGTCAAGCGCTTCAACACGCTGATGGAGGAGCTGCGTACGATCGTCGAGTCGGGCGCCGGGCCGGCGCTGGTCCTGGAGGCCGTGCTCGAACGGACCGGCTATCTGGCGGAACTTCAGGCCTCGACCGACCCGCAGGACGAGACCCGGATCGAGAACTTGCAGGAACTGGCGTCGGTGGCGCTGGAGTTCGAACAGGAGCGCAACCAGGCCGCGGCGGCCGCCGACGCCGGTGACGGTGCTGGTGGCGATGACGGCACTGCTGGCGCGGAGGCCACCGGAGAAGAGGGCGGAGGCGGTACGGAGGCCGCCGTTCCGGTCGCGGCCGCGACCCCGACCCTCGCCGAATTCCTGGAGAAGGTCGCGCTCGTCGCCGACTCCGACCAGATCCCCGACGAGGACGAGGACGGCTCCGGCGTCATCACGCTGATGACGCTGCACACCGCCAAGGGCCTGGAGTTCCCGGTGGTCTTCCTCTCCGGCATGGAGGACGGCGTCTTCCCGCACATGCGCGCCCTCGGCCAGACGAAGGAGCTGGAGGAGGAGCGCCGCCTCGCGTACGTCGGCATCACGCGCGCC
The DNA here is from genome assembly GCF_040685895.1 of Streptomyces sp. NPDC088124. Lineage (NCBI taxonomy): Bacteria > Bacillati > Actinomycetota > Actinomycetes > Kitasatosporales > Streptomycetaceae > Streptomyces > Streptomyces sp. NPDC088124. The sequence continues at coordinate 192,063 of NZ_JBFBJB010000003.1, forward strand.
CGTGAACGGCTCTACCTGACGCGGTCGTCGATGCGCAGCGCCTGGGGGCAGCCCTCGTACAACCCGGCCTCGCGCTTCCTGGAGGAGATCCCGGAACACCACCTGGAGTGGAAGCGGACCGGCGCGCAGATCCCGGCGGGTCCGACGTCCGGGATCACGTCGTCGCTCTCCTCCACCGCCGCGCGCTCGCGGTCGGGCGGCGGGCCTTCGGGCTTCGCCACGCGGCGTACGAGCGACAAGCCGGTGATCGCGCTGGCGGTGGGCGACCGGGTCACGCACGACCAGTTCGGGCTCGGCACGGTCATGGAGGTGACCGGCGCGGGCGCGGACGCACAGGCGACGGTCGACTTCGGGGACACCAAGCCCAAGCGGCTGCTGCTGCGGTACGCGCCGGTCGAGAAGCTGTAGGCCCGGGAGGGTGGGGTGCCCTGCCGGGTGGCAGGGCACGTACGGCACACGTACGGGCAACGTAGTACGGCCTGGCTGGCGGGAGGGCGTACGCGCCGGGTTTTACGTCGGGTCGAGGCCGTGGCTGCGGAGCCAGGCCAGCGGGTCGATCGCCGCGCCGCCGCCGGGCCGTACCTCGAAGTGCAGGTGCGGGCCGGTCGAGTTGCCCGAGTTGCCCGAGTAGGCGATCACGTCACCGGCCTTGACCGAACCGGAGCGGAGCTTGGTGGTGCTGAGGTGGCAGTACCAGGTCTCCGTACCGTCGGCGGCGGTCACGATCGCCATGTTGCCGTACGCGCTGTTGTACTGCGTGCGTACGGTGCCGTCGGTCGCGGCCATGACAGGCGTGCCGTACGACACGGGGAAGTCGATCCCCGTGTGCATGGACATCCAGTTGACGCCGGCCTGGCCGTATTGGGCGCTGAGCCCGCTCTGCGAGACGGGGAGGGCGAACTTGGGGCGGAGCGCTTCCTTGCGCGCCGCCTCTTCCTTGGCGCGCTGCCGCTCCGCCTCCTTCCGCTCCTGGAGGTCGATCCGCTCCTGTGTGCGACTGGCGCGGTCGCCGAAGTCGCGGGCGTCGGCACTGAGCGCGGCGAGCTGTGTGTCCAGCTTGTTGTTGGCGGCCGCGGTGACGGGCTTGGTGGAGGCGGTGTCCTCGGCGGAGGCCGTGGTGGTGGAGTCGTCCTTGGTGTCCTCGCCGGTGAGTCCGCCGACGGAGGCCGCGGCGATGCCGGCGACGCCCATCACGCAGGCGGAGGGGACGGCGACGGTGAGGAGGGCCGAGCGCTTGGCGGGGGTACGGCGGCGGCCCCGGCTGCCGCCGCCACTGCCGCCTGCCCGGCGCACGGGGCGCGGGACGGCTGCCACGGCGGGGGTGGCCATCGTCGGCGCCATGTGCAGCGCGTCGGGGTCGTCATCCGGAGCGCCGGACTCCGCGGGGCTCTCGGTGTTCTCGGAGTTCTCGGGGTTCTTGGTGAAGTCGACGGCCGGCGTGGGATGTTCCGCCTCGGCCGCCGGCCCGGTCTCCGGTGCGGCGTGGGCCTCGGCGGCGACGGTCTCGTAGCCCTGCTCGGTCCCGTAGCCGTGCTTGGTCTCGTAGCCGTGCTCGGATTCGTGGTCGGGCTCCGTGCCGTAGGCCCGTTCAGGCTCGGGGCCGGGGGCGCCGTACGCGTACGACGTGTCCTCGTGCGGCGCGGCGGCCCCGGTGGCCCCGTTCCAGGCCGTGGCATCGTACGAACCGCTGTCGAACGTGGACGCGGTCCACTGAGCGGTCGCCTCGTACTCGAACGGTGCGCCTTCGAATTGCGCTGCCTCGAAGGGCGTTGCCTCGAACTGTGCCGCCTCGAACTGTGCGGTTTCGAGTTGAGCCGCCTGCGTGGGATCGAACGCGGCGGTCGCCGTCGCCCCGGGCGTGTCGTAACCGTACGGGGCGCCGTTGAACTGCGTGCTGTCGAACTGGCCCGTTCCGTCAGCGCTGTTCGGCTGGACGACCTGGTGCCACGCGCCGGAACCCCACTCGCCTGTGGCGTCCTGCGGATAGCCGCCGCCGTCGGTGGCGGCGGTCGGGGCGACCGTGGGCCACTGGCCGCTGGTGTCGTACGCCTGTGTGCCGTAGGCGTCGTACGCGGTGGGCTGGTGATGGGCGCCGGTGTCCCACTGGCCACTGTCGTAGTGGTCGGCCTGCACGGTCGCGTACTGGCCGGTGGAGGCGGAAGCGCCGCCGTATCCACCCGCGCCCGCGGAACCGTCCGGCAGGGAGCCGAAGAGGGGATCTGTCTCGAAGCTGCCGTTCTGGTAACCGTCGTATGCGGTGTACCCGGCGTGGGCGTGCTGGTCGTTCACCAACTTCTCTCTCGCCTCGGCAGCAGAACCAGGGTCTGGGAAATCCGGCCCTTGATGGAAGGAATCCCAGAGGGAAAGCAGTGGCCGCGACTGTACCCGGCGGTATGCGACGGCGACAATCTTCCGCGAGTTTCGTGCTTTGCGGAAACGGGCATTCGGCCGTGTTTCGGCGAACTGTGGGCGCAGGCTTGGCCATATGTTCGAAACGTGTTCGAGTGCGAGGCTCGTGCGCGCCCCTCGGGACGGGATGTCGGGCGCGGAGTTCAGGCGACGGAAGCGGAGCCGGATCCGCCCTCCGGCGGCGCCGGTTCGGAGCCCTCGCCGGAACCGGAACCGGAGCCGGAGCCGCCGAGCGCGTGCCGGATCCCCGCGGCGACCCCCGGGTGGACCGGCAGGGCGAGATGACCGACGCCGCTCACCAGCACGTTCTCCACGAGAAGGTCCGGGTGTTCCATTCTTGCCGTGGAGACGGGCGCCATCAGCGGGTCGGTATCGCTCCAGAAGCTCACGAACCGTGTGCGGCAGCCGGGCGCGGGCAGCCGCAGCTCCTCGATGACGGGCGATCCGGGGCGCATCTGCCGTACGACGGGATGGGCGTCGGCGAGCGGCACGGCCGTGGTGCCCTCGTGCGGTGTGCCCAGCGTGATCAGCGTACGTATCCGACGGTCACCGCCCAGGCGCTGTACGTAATACCGGGCGATCAGGCCGCCCAGGCTGTGCCCGACCACATCGACCCGACGGTGGCCGGTGCGGGCGCAGATCTCCTCGATGTGGCGCTCCAGCAGCTCGGCGGCCGTACGGATGTCGCAGGTCAGCGGTGAGTAGTTGAGGGAGACGAGATGGTGCCAGCCGTGCCGGGCGAGGGAGCGGCGCAGCAGGACGAAGACGGACCGGTTGTCCACGAAGCCGTGCAGCAGCACCACGGGCGGGTGTGCGCGGCCCTCGGTGGGCAGCGGGGAGGCCTCTGGCGGCAGGGGGGCGGCGCGGCGCTCCTGGATGATTCCGGCCGGATAGAGCAGGAGGTGCCCGGTGAAGATCGCCAGATCGAGCGCGCCGGCCCGCAGGGGGGCGGTGACGCGCAGGGGGAGGGCGGCCGAGCCGGCCGTGCGTACGCGGCTCACCTGGCGCAGAAAGGGGTTCATGGCCGACCTCCGAACGGCACACGGGAGGCGGCTCTGTCTCCCGTATGCCCTCATGGGGCGCCACGGCGACATGTCGGGAGCCGTTGGGTCGTGACGGCTCCGTCCGCGGCTCCCCTTGCGGTCGTTCCCGCCCGGCCGAGTGGGCCGGGTGGTGACGGAACGGCGCAAAGCGAACATGTCCCATGTGTGATTTCCCCCTCGGCGACCTCCGTGAAACAGCTGGTTGCGGGATGCTGTGGATAACGTTCGTTCACTACTCCGGGCCCTGGCGGGCGCGGGGGCCCGTGCCAATGACAGCGCAAGTCGGTAGGTGGAGGCAGTGATGGGTGTGACAGGTCCGATCCGTGTGGTGGTCGCCAAGCCGGGACTCGACGGGCACGACCGTGGGGCCAAGGTGATCGCCAGGGCCCTGCGGGACGCGGGGATGGAGGTCATCTACACGGGGCTCCACCAGACGCCCGAGCAGATCGTGGACACCGCGATCCAGGAGGATGCCGACGCGATCGGCCTGTCCATCCTCTCCGGCGCGCACAACACGCTCTTCGCCAAGGTGATCGAGCTGCTGAAGGAGCGGGAGGCGGCCGACATCAAGGTCTTCGGCGGCGGCATCATCCCGGACGCGGACATCGCCCCGCTGAAGGAGAAGGGTGTCGCGGAGATCTTCACCCCGGGGGCGACGACGTCGTCGATCGTCTCCTGGGTCGAGGCCAATATCCGTCAGCCCGCAGGGGCGTGACGGGTTCCGCGCCCAGTTCCACGTCCCCTTTGCCGCCAGGGTCCGTGGTGGGCCTGTCGTGGCCTGTTGCGGGCCCGTCGTGTGGATCGGGCCGGATCAGGGAGCAGGGTCCGGTGGCCCCAGGTGTTCCGGCCCCGTACCGGGGCGGGTGTTCGGTGGCTCCGGTATTCGCGGTTCCAGTTCGGCGAGCATCAGGGCGCGCAGGCGCAGGGTGGACACCAGGCGCTGGAACGCCTCCGACCAGTAGCCGCCCGCGCCCGGTGACGCGCCCTCCGGTTCGTCCGGGGTCGCCGTGAGCAGTTCCAGCCGGTTCACCTCCACCGGGTCCAGGCACCGTTCGGCGAGGCCCATGACGCCGCTGAAGCTCCAGGGGTAACTGCCCGCGTCCCTGGCGATGTCGAGCGCGTCCACGACCGCCCGGCCGAGCGCGCCCGACCAGGGCACGGCGCAGCAGCCGAGCAACTGGAACGCCTCCGGCAGGCCGTGCGCGTCGATGAACGCGGCCACCCAGCCGGCCCGTTCCGTCTCGGGCAGCGTGGCGAGCAGCTTCGCGCGCTCGGCGAGCGAGGTCGCGCCGGGGCCGGTGTCGGGCGGGGTCGCGGGCGGCCCCAGCAGCGCGGCCGACCAGCGCGCGTCCCCCTGCCGTACGGCCGCCCGGCACCACGCGGCGTGCAACTCGTCCGCCCAGTCGTCCAGGACGGGCAGGGCGACGATCTCCTCGGGGGTCCGGCCGCCGAGCCTGGCCGGCCAGCCGGAGAGCGGGGCGGCCTCCACCAACTGCCCCAGCCACCATGACCGTTCGCCCCGGCCGCCGGGCGGCGCGGGGATCACCCCGTCGCGCTGCATGTCCGCGTCGCACTCGTGCGGCGCCTCGACCGCGATGACCTGTCCGCCGCCGGTGCGGTCCATGCTGACGCAGGTCGCCGCGCGGGCCGCCATCCGGCCCGCGAGGGCGGATCCTGGCAGCGCCGAGAGCAGTTCGGCGGCGGTGGAGCGCACCGTGCGGCTGCGGTCCGACAACGCCTGTTCGAGGAAGGGCTCATCGGCCTCGGAGAGCCCGTCGCGCAGGGAGTCGAGGAACATCAGCCGGTCCTCGGCGCGCTCGGTCGGCCAGGTCGAGGCGAGCAGCGCCCGCGCCGCCTCCGCGTCCCTGGCCCGTACGGTGGAGAGCAGGGCGACCCGCTCGGCGAACAGGCCCTCCTCCCACAGCCGTCGTGTCCCCTCCTCATCCTCGGCCGCGGGCAGCACGGCGCCGCCGGAGGTCCCGCGCAGCGCGAACTTCCACTCCGGGTTGAGCCGCGCGAGCCAGAGCCCGCGGGGCCCGGCGAAGGCCAGCGCCTGCGGCCGCAGATCGGTGCGCGCGCGGGCCGCGTCCAGCAGGGCGGGCAGTACCGGGGCGGGGGCCGCGTAGCCGCGCGCGTTGGCCGCGGCGAGCCACTGCGGCAGCAGCTCCGTGAGGTCGGGTGCCGTACCGCGACGGCCCCCGCCGCTCGTGGGCGCCGCCCGGTCGGCCAGCAGCTGCCCGAGCCGCCGCCCGGCCGCCTCGGGCAGGCGCGCGCGGCCGTCGTGGGCCGCGGGCGCCGGGGGCTCGGCGGCGGGCGCCGGCCGCAGCCCCGCCCTGCGCCGTACGGTGTGCAGCGCGGCGGCGTCCAGCAGGGCGACCGGGGCGTCCCGGCCGGCGGCGAGGACCTCCGCGGGCGGAGTACGGCGGTCGGTGCCGAGCAGCGCCGAGGTGACGAGCCCCTCCCAGGAGGACTCCCAGGACGCCCCGCTCCCCGCGGCGTTCGTGAGGGTCCGTGCCGTCGTGTCCTGGGTGACGTGCGTGTCATTCGTGTCGTGCGCGCCGGGCATGTCGTGCGCGCCGGGCATCTCGTGGGTTTCGTGGGTGCTGTGGGTGGCGTGCCTGTCGGGCGTGCTGGACGTGCTGGACGTGCTGGGCGAGTTGGACGTGCTGGGCTTGCTGGTCATCAGGATGTACTCCGTCCGTACGTCGCATCAGGTCCCCGGGTGTGTGCGCGAGTTCAGGTGAGCGGGACCGTCCCCGGTGTCTCCGCCGACCAGGCGGTGAGGGGCCGGAAGCCGCGGTGGCCGCATTCGCCGAACACCGTGACCGGGTCGCCGCCGGAGAGCGCGGCCAGCTTCCACAGCCCGGGGTGGCCGAGCGAGACCGGCGCGACCGGCAGCGCGGAACCGCCGTCGGCGTCGGCCAGTTGCCAGCCGCCGCCCGCCCCGGGCACCGGGACGACGTCGCGGAGCGTCACCGGGCACGCCTCCAGCCAGGGATCGGCGCGCAGCGCGGCGCCGTACGCCTCGATCGCCGCCGTCACGGAGCCACCCGGCGGCGGCTCCTCCATCGGGACCGGGGCGGCGAACCGCTCACCCCAGTCGGCCCGCAACTGCCCGGCGCCCGGGTGCGGAACGATCTCGGCGTCGATCATCACCCCCACCGGCAGCGCCAGTTCCGGTGCGCGGCCCGCCGCGCCGAAGGAGAGCAGCACCGCCGAGCGCCCCGAGTCCCGCCCGTACAGCCGGATCCGGCGGGTGACGAGCTTGCCGTCCGACGTGTCGTACTGCGCGAGGACCAGCCAGTGGTCCCGGACCGGCGGGCCCCCGGCGGGCGACGGGAGGCCGACCCTGGTGCGGACCGTCGCCGCCAGCGGTTCCGGCAGCCGGTCGAGCCCCAGCCACGCCGTGTCCAGCAGATGCAGCAGCGCGGACTCCTCCAGCAGCCGCACCGGCCAGCCGGGACCCGAACCCGGTATCGCCCCCAACTCCCGCACCCGGCCCGCCAGCCCCGGTGCCTGTGCGTCGACCATGCGCGCCGCCGTCTCCTCCCACAGTCCGTAACCCGCCTGCTCCGCCGAGGCGAGGCCGCCGCGCAGCAGGTCCGTCAGCCGCTGCTCCAACTCCGTGGCGCCCGAGGTGATCCGGGCGGCCCTGCGCTCGGCCCGGCGCCGGGCGGCCTCCGGATCGGCCGTCCTCGCCGCCCCGCCCGCCGTCTTCTCCGCCGCGCCCGCCGCTTTCTCCGACAGCCGCTTCCGGCGCCCGTCGAGCCACTCCCCGGCCCAGCCGGGCGCCTGCGCGCTCTCCGCCACGCTCTGTCCGTCCGCCGCCCAGAGCAGCAGCAAACCCAGCGCGTGCTTGCACGGGAACTTCCGGCTCGGGCAGGAGCACGTGCAGGCCGGGCCCGTCGTGTCCACCACCGTTCGGTACGGCTTGCTGCCGCTGCCCCTGCACAGCCCCCACACGGCGCCCGTGGCGTCGCACCCCGTCTCCGACCACGGCCCCGCCGTGCCGAGCTTGTTGCCCGCCCTGCGTGACGCGTCGTCAGAAGCCAGCGCGAGCACTTGTTCCGACGTCCAGCGCACCCCCGTCTGATTCATGTCCACGACGTTAGGCGGCCCCACTGACAATCACTCTGACCTGCGGATTCGTTGAGTTCTCCGGCATCTGATGTTGTGTCGGTTTTGCTATGCTCGAAAGAGCTTCAGCACCACGACCAGGGGGGAAACCACCGATGGACCGCACCGCCCGTACCAGAAGAACCGTCCGCACCAGCCGTACCGTCCGCGCCGCCCTCACGACCCTCGCCGTCACCGGTCTCGCGTTGGGCCTCGGTGCCTGCTCCGAGACCGCCGAGCGGGTCGACAAGGCGGTGACCGACGAGGTCGACAAGGCCGTCAACGAGACCTACGAGGTCACCTACGAGGTGACGGGCAAGAACATCGACACGATCGACTTCCACGGCGGCGGGGGCGACGCCATGGATCCGAAGATCGAGACGGTCGAGAAGCCCACGCTGCCGTGGAAGAAGACGGTGACGCTCCGCGGCATCATGCCGCCCGCCGTCATGCCGATCGCGCTGGGCGCCGACGCCGAGGTCACCTGCAAGATCCTTTACAAGGGCGAGGTCATCAAGGAGGAGACCGACGCGGGCAAGGCCGCCGCCGGCGGCTGCGTCGCGGTCTCCCCGATCACCGGGTGACGCGCCCGCCCGTCGCAGGATCACCGCCCCGCGTCCGCCGGATCTCCTCCGGTGGGCGCGGGGCACCTTCCGTCGTGGCGCCGGTGCGTCGGCCCGTACGGTCCCGGAGCGGCCCGGCCCGGCGCGGGACCGGCTCGATCGGCTCGGACCGGATCTGACCTGCGCGGACGGTCGATTGTCAGTGGCGTGGTGCACCGTGGGATCCACAACAGGTCGACCGATCTGGAGGGGGATCCATGACCATGCCCGAAACCACCTCGACGACGGCCGGGACCACCGGCGACCAGGCCCTGCGCCCGCACGCGGAGGACGCGTTCGCCCACGAACTGGCGGCCCTGGCCGCGGCCGACGACCGGCCGCGGCCCGCCCGCTGGCGGCTCTCGCCGTGGGCCGTGGCCACCTATCTCCTCGGCGGGGCGCTGCCGGACGGCACCGTGATCACCCCGAAGTACGTGGGGCCGCGCCGGATCGTCGAGGTCGCGGTCACCACACTCGCCACCGATCGCGCCCTGCTCCTCCTCGGCGTGCCGGGCACCGCCAAGACCTGGGTCTCCGAACACCTCGCGGCGGCCGTCAGCGGTGACTCCACCCTGCTGGTGCAGGGCACGGCGGGGACGCCCGAGGAGGCGATCCGCTACGGCTGGAACTACGCCCAGCTCCTCGCCAACGGCCCCAGCCGTGCCGCGCTGGTGCCCAGTCCGGTCATGCGTGCCATGTCCGACGGCATGACGGCGCGGGTCGAGGAGCTGACCCGGATCCCCGCCGATGTACAGGACTCGCTCATCACGATCCTGTCCGAGAAGACGCTCCCGATCCCGGAGCTGGGAGAGGAGGTGCAGGCCGTCCGCGGCTTCAACCTGATCGCCACGGCCAACGACCGCGACCGCGGGGTCAACGACCTCTCCAGCGCGCTGCGCCGCCGGTTCAACACGGTCGTCCTGCCGCTGCCCGCCACCCCCGAGGCCGAGGTCGACATCGTCTCCCGGCGCGTCGGCGAGATGGGCCGCTCGCTCGAACTGCCGGACGGTGCCGAGGGCATCCAGGAGATCAGGCGGGTCGTCACGGTCTTCCGGGAACTGCGGGACGGCGTCACCACCGACGGCCGTACGAAGCTCAAGTCCCCCTCGGGGACGCTTTCCACGGCCGAGGCGATCTCGGTCGTCACCAACGGCCTCGCCCTCGCCGCGCACTTCGGCGACGGGGTGCTGCGACCGGGCGACGTGGCGGCCGGGATCCTGGGCGCGGTGGTCCGCGACCCGGCGGCGGACCGGGTGATCTGGCAGGAGTACGTGGAGACGGTCGTCCGCGAGCGCGACGGCTGGAAGGACTTCTACCGCGCCTGCCGAGAGGTGAGCGCGTGACCACGGCCACGCCGCGCCCCGCGGGGCCGCTGCTGCTCGGGGTCCGGCACCACGGGCCCGGGTCCGCGCGGGCGGTACGGAGCGCGCTCGACGCGGCGGAGCCGGGCGCCGTACTGATCGAAGGACCGCCCGAGGGCGACGCGTTGCTGCCGCTCGCCGCCGACGAGGCGATGCGGCCACCCGTCGCGCTCCTCGCGCACGCCGTGGACGACCCGGGGCGCGCCGCGTTCTGGCCGCTGGCGGAGTTCTCCCCCGAGTGGGTCGCGATCCGCTGGGCGCTCGCGCACGACGTGCCGGTCAGGTTCATCGACCTGCCGGCCGCCCACTCGCTCGCGCTCACCACCGAACCGGACGCCGAACCGGACGCCGAGCCGGCCGGGACCGGCGCGGCGGAGGGCGGCCGGACCGGGGTGGCGGAGGGCGGCGACACCGAAACGGCGGATGAGGGGGCGGAAGGCGCCCGGATCGACCCGCTCGCCGTGCTGGCCAGGACCGCCGGGTACGACGACCCCGAGCGCTGGTGGGAGGACGTGGTCGAGCACCGCGCCTCCGGCCTCGCGGAGGACCCCTTCGCACCGTTCGAGGCGGTCGCGGAGGCCATGGGCGCGCTGCGTGAGGAGTACGGCTCCGGCGGACACCCGCGGGATCTCGTCCGCGAGGCCCATATGCGGATCCAGCTCCGCGCGGCCCGCAAGGAGTTCGGTGACGGAGCGGTCGCCGTCGTCTGCGGCGCCTGGCACGTACCTGCACTGCGCGCGAAGACCACCCTCGCCGCCGACCGCGCGCTGCTCAAGGGCCTGCCCAAGGTCAGAACCGACCTCACCTGGGTGCCCTGGACCCACCGCAGGCTCGCCCGCCACAGCGGCTACGGCGCGGGCATCGACTCACCCGGCTGGTACGGACACCTCTTCAGCGCACCCGACCGGCCCGTCGAGCGCTGGCTCACCAAGGTCGCCGGGCTGCTGCGGGAGGAGGACCACGCCGTCTCCTCCGCCCATGTCATCGAGGCGGTACGGCTCGCGGGGACCCTCGCCGTGCTGCGCGGCCGGCCGCTGGCCGGGCTCACGGAGACCGTCGACGCCGTACAGGCCGTCATGTGCGAGGGGTCCGAGGTGCCGCTCGGCCTGATCCGGGACCGGCTGATCGTCGGCGATCTGCTCGGTGAGGTCCCCGACACGGCGCCCGCCGTACCGCTGCAGCGCGACCTCACCCGGCTCCAGCGTTCCCTGCGGCTCAAGCCGGAGGCGTCGGAGCGCGAGCTGGACCTCGACCTCCGCAAGGAGACCGACACGGCGAAGAGCACCCTGCTGCACCGGCTGGCGCTGCTGGACATCGGCTGGGGCGAGGCGACCGCGGGACGCGGGAGCACCGGGACCTTCCGGGAGACCTGGCGGCTGAGCTGGGAGCCCGAGCTGTACGTACGGGTCGCGGAAGCGGGGATCTGGGGCACGACCGTGCTCGCCGCCGCCACCGCCAAGGCCGTGTCGCGGGCCCGGTCGGCGACCACGCTCACCGAGGTCACGGCTCTCGCGGAGCGCTGCCTGCTCGCCGCGCTGCCCGACGCCCTGCCGGTGGTGATGCGGGCCCTCGCCGACCGCGCCGCGCTCGACGCCGACATCGGCCGGCTCGCCGAGGCGCTGCCCGCGCTGGCCAGATCGCTGCGGTACGGCGACGTACGGTCCACCGACACCGCCGCGCTCGGTGAGGTCGCGGCCGGCCTCGCGGAGCGGATCTGCGTCGGCCTGCCGCCCGCGTGCACGGCGCTCGACGCGGACGGCGCCGCGGAGATGCGCGGCCACCTCGACAGCGTCCATACGGCGATCGGCCTCCTGCGGACGGGCCCCCGCCGATCCGAAGGGCATTCCGGGGGCGAGGGCTCCAGGGACAGGGGCCCCGGGGGCGGGAACGCCGGGCACGAGGGCTCCGCGGGCGGGGAGTCCGGGTACGGGGACCTCGGCGGGCGGTGGGAGGCGGTGCTGGCCAAGCTCGCGGGGCGGGACAGTGTGCCCGGCGAGATCCGGGGGCGGGCCGCCCGGCTGCTGCTGGACGACGGACGCCTCGCGGAGGACGAGGCCGCCCGGCTGATGGGGCTCGCCCTGTCGCCCGGCACCCCGCCCGCCGACGCCGCCGCCTGGGTCGAGGGCTTCGTGGGCGGCGCGTCCCGGAGAGGCACATCGCCGGGGGCGGGCTCCGGCGGCGGCATGCTGCTGATCCACGACGAACGCCTCCTCGGCCTGGTCGACGCCTGGCTGACCGGTGTCGCGCCGGAGGCCTTCACCGATGTGCTGCCGCTGCTGCGCCGCACCTTCTCGGCGTACGAACCGGGCATCCGCCGCACCCTGGGCGAGCTGGTGCGGCGCGGCCCGGCCGCCCCGGGACCGACGGCGGCCGAGGCCACCGCGCCGGGCTTCGGCCCGGGGCTCGACACGGCCCGCGCCGACGCCGTACTGCCGGTGCTCCGGCTGCTGCTGGGCGCCGACCGCAACGACAACGACCTGGTGGGGGCGGACTCATGACCACGGACACGGGCAGGGCCCCGCAGGCGGCCACGCACACGGACCCGGCCACCGGCACGGCCACGAGCGCGGTGACGGACGGGCCGGCCGCCGAGGAGCGGCTGCGCCGCTGGCGGATGGTGCTCGGCGGGGACGCCGCCGACGGCACGGGGCACGCGCTCGCCGGCCGGGACGCGGCGATGGACGGCGCCCTGACCGCGCTGTACGGCGGCCGGGGCGGCGGCAGGAACGGAACGGGCGGCGGGGGCCGGTCCGCCGGGCTGGGCGGCTCCGCGCCCTCCGTCGCCCGCTGGCTCGGCGACATCCGTACGTACTTCCCCACATCCGTCGTCCAGATCATGCAGCGCGACGCCATCGACCGGCTCGGGCTCGCCACGCTGCTGCTCGAACCGGAGATGCTGGAGGCCGTCGAGGCGGACGTCCATCTCGTCGGCACCCTGCTCTCGCTCAACAAGGCGATGCCGGAGACGACCAAGGAGACCGCGCGCGCCGTGGTCCGCAAGGTGGTCCAGGACATCGAGAAGCGGCTCGCCACCCGCACCAGGGCCACTCTCACCGGCGCGCTCGACCGCTCCGCGCGGATCAGCCGGCCGCCCCACCGGGACATCGACTGGGACCGTACGATCCGGGCGAACCTGAAGAACTACCTCCCGGAGCAGGGCACGATCGTGCCCGAGCGGCTGATCGGGTACGGCAGGGCGGCGCAGTCGGTGAAGAAGGACGTCGTGCTCTGCATCGACCAGTCCGGGTCGATGGCCGCCTCCGTCGTCTACGCCTCCGTCTTCGGGGCGGTCCTGGCGTCGATGCGCTCCCTCGACACCCGTCTCGTCGTCTTCGACACGGCGGTCGTCGACCTTACCGACCAGCTCGACGACCCGGTGGACGTCCTGTTCGGCACCCAGCTCGGCGGGGGCACGGACATCAACCGCGCGCTCGCCTACTGCCAGTCGCGGATCACCCGCCCCGCCGACACCGTCGTCGTCCTGATCAGCGACCTCTACGAGGGCGGGATACGCGACGAGATGCTCAAGAGGGTCGCCGCGATGAAGGCGTCGGGCGTGCAGTTCGTGGCGCTGCTCGCGCTCTCGGACGAGGGGGCGCCGGCGTACGACCGCGAGCACGCGGCGGCGCTCGCCGCGCTGGACGCTCCCGCCTTCGCCTGCACACCCGACCTCTTCCCGGAGGTGATGGCCGCGGCGATCGAGAAGCGTCCTCTCCCCATACCGGACGGCGAACCGCCTCGGCGCTGAGACAGCCGTTCGGGTTAGCCGTGCCCTGTGTGACGGGTATCACCGCTCTGTGACAGGTATCACCGCTCATCTGTGATCTGCGATTTAGGGACCCACGTCCCACGGGGATAACCTGCGAGGCGGACATGCCGCGTAGCGGACACCGCGTACGCCTTCCTCAGTGACAGCGCAGTCACGTTGCCCTTCGCGGCACGCCCACGCAGACAACGAACCCGCGATCACCAGGCTGCGGTTAAAAAGACAAGGGACGGACACGCGTGGACCTGTTCGAGTACCAGGCGAGGGACCTCTTCGCCAAGCACGGTGTACCGGTGCTGGCCGGTGAAGTCATCGAGACGCCCGAGGCCGCCCGTGAGGTGACCGAGCGTCTCGGCGGCAAGGCCGTCGTCAAGGCGCAGGTCAAGGTCGGCGGACGCGGCAAGGCGGGCGGCGTGAAGCTGGCCTCCGACGCGGCCGACGCCGTCGAGAAGGCCGGTCAGATTCTGGGCATGGACATCAAGGGCCACACGGTCCACAAGGTGATGCTGGCCCAGACCGCGGACATCGCGGAGGAGTACTACGTCTCCTTCCTGCTGGACCGCACCAACCGCACCTTCCTCGCGATGGCCTCCGTCGAGGGCGGCGTGGAGATCGAGGTCGTCGCCGAGGAGAACCCCGACGCGCTCGCCAAGATCCCGGTCGACGCCAACGAGGGCTGCACGCCCGAGAAGGCCGCCGAGATCGTCGCCGCCGCGAAGTTCCCGGCCGAGATCGCCGACCAGGTCGCCGACGTCCTGCAGAAGCTGTGGACCGTCTTCATCAAGGAGGACGCCCTCCTTGTCGAGGTCAACCCGCTGATCAAGTCCGGCGACGGCAAGATCATCGCGCTCGACGGCAAGGTCTCGCTCGACGAGAACGCGGACTTCCGCCAGCCCGAGCACGAGGCGCTTGAGGACAAGGCCGCGGCCAACCCCCTCGAAGCCGCCGCCAAGGCCAAGAACCTCAACTACGTCAAGCTCGACGGCGAGGTCGGCATCATCGGCAACGGCGCGGGTCTGGTCATGTCGACCCTCGACGTCGTCGCGTACGCCGGTGAGAACCACGGTGGCGTGAAGCCCGCCAACTTCCTCGACATCGGCGGCGGCGCGTCCGCCGAGGTCATGGCGAACGGCCTGGAGATCATCCTCGGCGACCCGGACGTCAAGTCCGTGTTCGTCAACGTCTTCGGTGGCATCACCGCGTGCGACGAGGTCGCCAACGGCATCGTCCAGGCTCTCGAACTGCTGAAGACCAAGGGCGAGGACGTCACGAAGCCGCTGGTCGTGCGGCTCGACGGCAACAACGCGGAGCTGGGTCGCAAGATCCTTTCCGACGCCAACCACCCGCTCGTGCAGCGCGTGGACACCATGGACGGCGCGGCCGACAAGGCCGCCGAGCTGGCCGCGGCCAAGTAAGGGACGAGGGAAACCACAACCATGGCTATTTTCCTGACCAAGGAAAGCAAGGTCATCGTCCAAGGCATGACCGGCGCCACCGGCATGAAGCACACCAAGCTCATGCTCGCCGACGGCACCAACATCGTCGGCGGTGTCAACCCGCGCAAGGCCGGCACGTCCGTCGACTTCGACGGCACCGAGGTCCCCGTCTTCGGCTCCGTGGCCGAGGCCATGGAGAAGACCGGTGCCGACGTCTCCGTCGTCTTCGTGCCGCCGGCCTTCGCCAAGGCCGCCGTCATCGAGGCGATCGACGCCGAGATCGGCCTGGCCGTCGTGATCACCGAGGGCATCGCGGTCCACGACTCCGCCGCCTTCTGGGCGTACGCGGGCAGCAAGGGCAACAAGACCCGGATCATCGGCCCGAACTGCCCGGGCCTGATCACCCCCGGCCAGTCCAACGCCGGCATCATCCCGGGCGACATCACCAAGCCCGGCCGCATCGGTCTCGTGTCCAAGTCCGGCACGCTGACCTACCAGATGATGTACGAGCTGCGCGACATCGGCTTCTCCTCCGCCGTCGGCATCGGTGGCGACCCGGTCATCGGTACGACGCACATCGACGCGCTCGCCGCGTTCGAGGCCGACCCCGAGACCGACCTCATCGTGATGATCGGCGAGATCGGCGGCGACGCCGAGGAGCGCGCGGCCGACTTCATCGCGAAGAACGTCACCAAGCCGGTCGTCGGCTACGTCGCGGGCTTCACCGCGCCCGAGGGCAAGACCATGGGCCACGCCGGCGCCATCGTCTCCGGCTCCTCCGGCACGGCCCAGGCGAAGAAGGAGGCCCTGGAGGCCGCCGGTGTGAAGGTCGGCAAGACGCCGACCGAGACGGCCGTGCTCGCGCGCGCCATCCTCGCCGGCTGATCCGTCGCCTTCCGTACGGACGTACGGACCACACGCGCGTGGGCCCGCACCCCCTCCGGGTGCGGGCCCACGCGCGTGCGGTGGGGCGGCGCGCGACGCGGGTCAGCGTGCCACGGGTACGAGGCGGTACGGGCCGGTCGCCGGCGCCGTGCGGAGCGCGTCGCGCAGCCGCAGGTCCTCGGGGCTGAGCCGTTCGGGACCGCCCGGCACGGGAACGCCGCCGACCCGCTCGCCCGGCGCCTGCCGTGGCTCGTACTGCCGGGGAGCGGTGGCCAGGGTGAAACTCGTCGCCCCGATGATCAGCACGGTGAAGGCGATCGCCGCCCGCGTCCAGATCGTCGCCCGCCGCTCGCTGCCTTTCCGTACGGCCTTCGCCGACGCGATCTCCGCGGACGTCACCGCGCGGACGAGCGCGCTCAGCCGCTCGTGCAGCGACTCGGCGTCGGTCAGCTCCGGCACCCGCGCCGCGACGGCCTTGCGAGCGCGCATCAGCCGGTGCGCCGTGGCCGGGGTGCTGGCCTCCGTCTCGGCGGCGGTCTCCGGCAGGTCGAGCCCGAGCCCGTCGTAGAGCAGCAGCGCCCGGCGGTACGACGGCGGCAGCGCCAGCAGCGCCTCGCGCAGCGCCCGGCTGTCGGCCCCCTCGTGCTCCTGCTCACCATGGACCGGGTCGGGGCGGCGGTGCGCGCGGCGCAGCCGACGCCAGGGCGACATCGCGTACTCGTGCGCCGCGGCCCGCACCCAGCCCACCGGGTCCCGGTCGACCGCGACCCGGGGCCAGCTCTCCCACGCGCAGTGGAAGGCGCGCTCGACGGACTCCTGGGAGAGGGCGCGCCGTCCGGTGAGCAGATACGTCTGCCGTACGAGGGCGGGCGCGGAGCAGGTGTACAGCGCGTCGAACGCCTGGTCGGGCGCGAGTGACGCGACGGCGGCACCGCTGAAGGCGACGGGGACGACACCGGGCTCCACCGCGGGCCCGGGCGCGCGGTCAGATGCGGACTCGGACGCGGAGGCAGATGGAGAGACGGTCGGAGAGTCGGATGGAGAGACAGACGGGGAGTCAGTCGGCGAGTCGGGCGGCGAGGCGGGCGCGGACTGCGACGGTGACGCGGGACCGGGATTCGGTGCGGACGCGGACGCGGACGCGGAGGCGGGCTCGGGCTCGGGCTTGGGCGCGGTCGCGGGCTTGGGCGCGGAGGCGGGCTCGGGCTCGGGCTTGGGCGCGGTCGCGGGCTTGGGCGCGGTGCTGTGATGGCGCTGCCGCGCCGCCGACCGCTCCTGCGCCGCCCGTGCCGCGGCCCTCTCCGTGCGCCGTGCCCGCTCCTCCGCCAGCCGCAGCTCGGCCGCGATGCCCGCCAGCAGCCTCGCGTAGGCCTCCCCCTTGCGCCCGCGCGGCGTCTTTCGGCCGGTCTCCCAGTTCCTGAGCGTCGCCCGGGTGACCCCCACCGTCGCCGCCGCCTGCTTCTCGGTCATCGCCTTCGCCTCGCGCAGCCGGCGCCGCTCCTCCGGCGAGGGGAGCGCCGCGCCGGGAGTGCCGGGAGCGTCGGGAGCGTCGGCTGAGGTCGGCTGCGGGGTGTTCTGTGTGGTGTTCCGGGTCATGAAGGGCTCCCTACGGCGCAGTGATGGGAGAAAAGACACATAAGCGCATATTGGGCGACATGGCGAATATTCGCCTGTTGCACAGATAAAGAGCGTGTCGTGGGCAACATGGCGTTGTGACCCAATTGACCGATCGCGGCACACCGTTGTCCTCGGCCTCGGCCGTCGACCGCGGTCGGGCCGCCGCGCTGACCGCCTCTTTCCTCCGCGGGGCCATCGCCGCGGGCCTCGGCCTCGGCATGCTCGCCGTGCTCCTGACCGTGATGTGGATCGCCTCCCCGTACCCGGACGGCGGAGCGGATTCTGCCCTCCATGTGGCGGCAGGGCTCTGGCTGCTGGCCCACTGCATCGAGCTGGTACGCCCCGAGACGCTCTCCGGCGGGCCCGCGCCGCTCGGTGTCGTGCCGCTGCTGCTCGTCGCTCTGCCCGTCTGGCTGATCCACCGCGCGGCACGGGACACGCTCGAACCGGAAGAGGGGCGTCCACAGCTCACCGCGCTCGGTGCCGTGGCCACGGTGAGCTGTGGATATCTGCTGGTCGGCGGCGTCGTCATGCTCTACGTGGCGGGCGGCCCGCTCACCGTGCATCCGCTGCGCGCGCTGCTCGGTCTGCCCGTCGTGACCCTCCTGGCCGCGACCGCCGGGGCGTGGACGGCGAGCGGACGCCCGCGCGGGCCGCTGCCGCTGTGGCTGCCCGGACCGGTACGTACGGCGCTGGCGCGCACCAGGACCCGGGCCGCCCTGCGTTCCGGCGCGGCGGGCGCCCTGCTGCTGGCGGGCGGTGGCGCGCTGCTCGCCGGGATCTCGCTCGGCTGGCACGGCGGCGCGGCGCACGCGTCCTTCGAGCAGCTCGCCGGTGACTGGTCCGGGCGGTGCGGTCTGTTGCTGCTGGGGGTGACGCTGGTGCCCAACGCCGCGATCTGGGGAGCGGCGTACGCGCTGGGCCCCGGCTTCGTACTCGGTACGGGTGCGACGGTCACCCCGTTCGGGGTGCTGGGCAGCCCCGCGCTGCCCTCCTTCCCGCTCCTCGCGGCCGTGCCGGAGGGTCCGGCCACGGCGCTGAACTGGGCCGTGGCGGCGGTGCCCGCCGTCGCCGGGGTGGCGGTCGCCTGGTTCACGCTCCGGGTGGCCGTGCCGCCCTTCGCCGTACGGGAGGAGGCGTGGAGCGCGCGCGACACGGCGCTGGGGGCGGCCCTCGGCGGCGCGGTGTGCGCGGCGCTGATGGCGCTCCTGGCGGCGCTGGCGGGCGGGCCGCTGGGGAACGGGCGGCTGGCTTCCTTCGGCCCGGCGTGGTGGCTGACCGGCGGCGCCGCACTGGTGTGGACGGTGGGCCTCGGCGTACCGGTCGCGCTGCTGCTCAGGGCCTGGCGGCTGCGGACGTGGCGGGTGAAGGGCGCGCCGGACGCGGAGCGGATGAGCAGAGCGGAGCGACGGGCGGCGCGGCGCGCTGAGAAGAGCGCGGGACAGGAGGCGAAGAGGGCGGGGAAGAAGGCGGGGAAGAAGGCGTGGGAGAGGGCGTGGGAGAAGGCGGGGAAGAAGGCAGGGAAGAAGGAGGGAACGGCGGTGGGCGCCGCCGTCGCCGAGCCGGCGCTTCCGGCGTGGTGGCGGGCGCCGCTGTGGTGGCTGGGGCTGCGCAGTGGCCCGGGGGAGGCCATGGCGGCAGGTCGCGCGGACGCCGTACCTCCCGGGTCCGGGAGCGGGTCCGGGAACGTGCCAGGGGCGGGCGGTGACCCGAATGTCCTTGACGCCCTGGACCTTCGGCCGGCGGGCGCGAAAGCGGGGGTCGTCGACCCGGACGAGGAGCCGTACGACTTCCTGGCGGCTGACGCCTGGCACGAGCGGGGTGCGCGGGAGGCCCGGTGGGCCGCGTTCAAGGAGGCGTCGGGAAGAGACCCGCTGGCCGACTTCCCCGCCGTACCGCAGCCTCCGGAGCCGCGTGACCCGGCCGTACCGCAGCCGCCCCCGGTGGAACCGCCGTCCGGGGCGCGGTAGGTACGGCCGGTGGGGTCCGGCGGCCTACTCCTTGACGCCGAAGACCGGCTCCAGGGAGCGCGGCAGCAGCTCGTTGCAGGAGAGCTGGCCCGTCTTCGTCAGCGCGTCGTTCACGCAGGTGTAGTAGTCGCGGTAGACGAGCTGGACCGCGAAGGTCGTCGCCACGATCGTCAGCGCGAGCCCGGCCGCCAGCAGACCGCTCACCGCGGCCGTGGTCTGGGGCCTGGTCGAGATCTGGCCTGGCCGGGCGGCCTGGCCGGGCTGGCTCAGCTGTCCCGACGGCGCCGGCTGTCCCGTCAGGGACGGCTGTCCGGCGCCGGACGCGGCGGTGCCGTCCGCCGGCTTCCTGGACTTGGCGCGCAGGGAGCTGGCGCCCCAGTAGACCGCGAGAGAGCCGAGGAGAAGGGCGATCTCGGGGAGGTCGAACAGGGCGAAGAAGAAGGCCCACAACCCGCCGAGCAGGGCGTAACGGGCGCGGCGCTGGGCCGGGTCCGTCGGGTCCCAGCGCGGGCCGACGCCCTGCCCGGTCCCTGGGCCGTCCTGGCCGTTGGCCGGACCGTCCGGCCCGTTCTGCCCGTACGGTCCGTTGCCGCCCTGGCCGCCGGCGCGGCTGCCGAAGCCTCCCGAGGAGCGGCCCGGCTGGCGGCTGCTCCACTGGCTGCCCCAGCCACCGCGACCGGAACCGCCGTCCTGCCCTTCGCCGTTCTCGGGGCGCCGGGGCTGCCAGGGCTGGTCGGGCCGGTCCTCGGGCGGCGGCGCGAACGGATTGTCGTCGGCGGAGCCGCCCGCCCCGGACCCGGATCCGCCGCGCGTCCCCGACGTACCGGAAGATCCCTCCGGCTCCTGGGGTCCCGACGACGGTCCCGTGGAGCCGGAGCCGGAGCCGGTGGCGCCGGACGAGCCGGTGGAGGAGGACTGGCGTTCCCGCGGCAGCAGCACCGGCCCGGAGGGCGGCGGGATGTGGAGTGCCGTGCGGCGGCGTCGGTCCTGCATGTGGTGAACGTCTTCCCCTCAGACCCATCACGCGGGGGTCTTGTCCTGTACGGGCCCGTCCCGGAGACGAACCCTGTCCCCAGACGCTACCTCCCGGCCGAGCCCCCGTCCCGTGGGGGCCGCTCGGTGTGCCGGTATCGTTGCTGACGGTCGGCTCCTTCGTAGAGTTCCCCGTATCGGGGAACGTGACTCGTTCGTACGACCCCACAACGCCGTACGTCCACGCCAAGCCGCCGTCCGTACAACGCCGCACGACCCGCGAGGCTGTGCTCGCTCCCAGAAAGGCGCCCGTTGTGGCCTCCCCGCCCTCCGTCCCCCGGCCCTCCGCCGCCCCGGCCAGGATCGTGGTCCTGGTCTCCGGGTCCGGCACGAATCTCCAGGCACTGCTCGACGCCATCGGCGACGATCCCGAGGGCTTCGGCGCCCGGATCGTCGCCGTCGGCGCGGACCGGCACTCCATCGCCGGTCTGGAGCGCGCCGAGCGCGCGGGACTGCCGACCTTCGTGCACCGGGTGAAGGACTACGCGACGCGCGAGGCGTGGGACGCGGCGTTCGCCGAGGCCACCGCGGCGTACGAGCCGGACCTCGTGGTCTCGGCCGGCTTCATGAAGATCCTGGGGAAGGAGTTCCTGGCGCGCTTCGGCGGCCGGTGCGTCAACACGCACCCCGCCCTGCTCCCCAGCTTCCCCGGTGCCCACGGCGTACGGGACGCGCTCGCCTACGGGGCGAAGGTCACCGGCTGCACGGTCCACTTCGTCGACGACGGTGTCGACACCGGCCCGATCATCGCGCAGGGCGTGGTCGAGGTCCGGGAGGAGGACGACGAAGACGCTCTCCATGAGCGCATCAAGGAAGTCGAGCGGCGCCTGCTCGTCGAGGTCGTGGGGACACTGGCCCGGCATGGCTGTCGTATCGAGGGACGAAAGGTATACGTCGGTGAATAATCAGGGGTCCGCGACCGCCGCGGGGACAGCCGCCGCGGGGACAGCCGCCGAGGGCACGAAGCGGCCGATCCGGCGCGCACTGGTCAGCGTCTACGACAAGACGGGCCTGGAGGAGCTGGCGCGCGGTCTGCACGACGCCGGCGTCACCCTGGTCTCGACCGGCTCCACCGCCGGCCGGATCGCCGCCGCCGGCGTGCCGGTCACCAAGGTCGAGGAGCTGACCGGCTTCCCCGAGTGCCTGGACGGCCGCGTCAAGACGCTGCACCCGCGCGTCCACGCCGGAATCCTCGCCGACCTGCGTCTCGACTCCCACCGCGAGCAGCTCGCCGAGCTGGAGATCGAGCCGTTCGACCTGGTCGTCGTGAACTTGTACCCGTTCCGCGAGACGGTCGCCTCCGGGGCCACTCCCGACGAGTGCGTCGAGCAGATCGACATCGGCGGCCCCTCCATGGTCCGCGCCGCCGCCAAGAACCACCCGTCGGTCGCGGTCGTCACCAGCCCCGAGCGGTACGCGGACGTCCTCGGCGCCGTACGGAGCGGCGGCTTCGACCTGACGACGCGTAAGCGGCTCGCGGGCGAGGCGTTTCAGCACACCGCGGCGTACGACGTGGCCGTCGCCTCCTGGTTCGCGGACGACTACGCGGCGCCCGACGACTCGGGCTTCCCCGACTTCCTCGGCTCCACGTACGCGCGCAAGAACGTGCTGCGCTACGGCGAGAACCCGCACCAGCCGGCCGCGCTCTACACCGCCGCAGACGGCGGGCTCGCGGAGGCGGAGCAGCTCCACGGCAAGGAGATGTCGTACAACAACTACACGGACACGGACGCCGCGCGCCGTGCCGCGTACGACCACACCGAGCCCTGTGTCGCGATCATCAAGCACGCCAACCCGTGCGGGATCGCCATCGGTGACGATGTCGCCGAGGCGCACCGCAAGGCGCACGCCTGCGACCCGCTCTCCGCGTTCGGCGGCGTGATCGCCGTCAACCGCCCGGTCTCCGTCGCGATGGCCGAGCAGGTCGCGGAGATCTTCACCGAGGTCATCGTCGCGCCGGGGTACGAGGACGGCGCCGTCGAGGTGCTGGCCCGCAAGAAGAACATCCGCGTGCTGCGCTGCCCCGAGGCCCCGGCCGCCGCGGTGGAGGTCAAGCCGATCGACGGCGGCGCGCTGCTCCAGGTCACCGACCGGCTCCAGGCCGACGGCGACGACCCGGCGAACTGGACGCTCGCGACGGGCGAGCCGCTCTCCGAGACCGAGCTGCGCGAGCTGTCCTTCGCCTGGAAGGCGTGCCGCGCGGTCAAGTCCAACGCGATCCTGCTGGCCAAGGGCGGGGCGTCGGTGGGCGTCGGCATGGGCCAGGTCAACCGTGTCGACTCCGCGAAGCTCGCGGTGGAGCGGGCGGGGGAGGAGCGGTCGCGCGGTGCGTACGCCGCGTCCGACGCGTTCTTCCCGTTCCCGGACGGTCTGGAGATCCTGCTGGACGCGGGCGTCCGGGCCGTGGTCCAGCCGGGCGGCTCGGTCCGCGACGAGCAGACGATCGAGGCGGCGCGGAAGGCGGGCGCGACGATGTACTTCACGGGGACGCGCCACTTCTTCCACTGAACCGAGTCGTGAACTGAGTCGCGTCGCACGGCACGCCGAAGGCCGCGTCTTCCCTTCCGGGGAAACGCGGCCTTCGGCGGTTCGCTGCTTTTCGTGGCATGCCTAAGCGGCGCACTGAGGGGACGTCAGTAGCGCGGGCGGCTGAACCACGCGGAAGCCGAGCCGTTCACCATCGAGGCGAGGATGATCCCGCTGCACGCGAGCGAGATGATCCCGCCGAAGGTGGCGGAACCGCCGCCTCCGGTGACCAGGTTGCTCAGGCCGCCGAGGAGCGCGAGCGAGGCGTAGACGATCGTCGTCACACGGATCCCGGTGCCGCCGGTGGCGAACTTGACGCCCAGGAAGATGGAGAGGACGCCCATGCCGAGCAGCAGGACGCCGAAGACGATGCCGATGCCGCCGACGATGTTGGCGCCCGTGGTGTCGCCCGCGGCGTCACTGAGGAGACCGAGGGCGACGCCGATGATGAGCCCCGCGAGTATCTGGAAACCGGCGAAGATGAAGAGCAAAACCCGCGCGGTCTTCATCAGACTGGGCATCTCCATCTGGCCACCGGGGTAGCCGTAGCCCATGGGGGCCTGCGGCGGAGCCGGGTAGCCGTAGCCCGGAGGCTGCTGGGGCTGGCCCTGCGGGTAGCCGTACCCCGGCTGGCCCTGCGGCGGACCCTGCGGCTGCCCGTAACCGGGCTGCTGGCCCTGGGGGCCGTAGGGATTGTTCGGGTCGCCGAAGCTCATGACAGGGTTCCTCCGTTGGATGATGCGGGGACGGAAAGACCCGCGTGGAGGAACTTCTCAAGACTGAGCGGTCTGAGCGGTCTGCCCCCCCGACGCCGGCCGCACTGCGACGCAATCGTGTTATCAACGGATGATTTTGTCCAGTCGCCTTTCTCAGGTGTTGTGCAAGTGCAACCTCCCGTGCGGGCGCCCGTCCGGGCGCGCGTGCTCGGGTGGGCGGGCGCGGCAGGGACACGGATTGGAACCGGGGAGGGGTCTTCCGCGAGGATGGGGGCATGAGCGCCCAGATTCTCGATGGCAAGGCCACCGCAGCCGCGATCAAGTCCGATCTCACCGTCCGCGTGGCGGCCCTCAAGGAGCGGGGTGTCACACCCGGTCTCGGAACCCTGCTGGTCGGGGACGACCCCGGCAGCCGCTGGTACGTCAACGGCAAGCACCGCGACTGCGCGCAGGTCGGGATCGCCTCCATCCAGCGTGAGCTGCCCGACACCGCCACGCAGGAGGAGATCGAGGCGGTCGTCGCGGAGCTGAACGCCAACCCCGAGTGCACGGGCTACATCGTGCAGCTGCCGCTGCCCAAGGGCATCGACACCAACCGGGTGCTGGAGCTGATGGACCCGGTCAAGGACGCCGACGGGCTGCACCCGATGAGTCTCGGCCGCCTCGTGCTCAACGAGACGGGGCCGCTGCCCTGCACCCCGTACGGCATCATCCAGCTGCTGCGCCACCACGGCGTCGAGATCAACGGGGCGCATGTCGTGGTCGTGGGGCGCGGCATCACCGTGGGCCGGTCGATCCCGCTGCTGCTGACCCGTAAGACCGAGAACGCGACCGTCACGCAGTGCCACACCGGTACGCGCGACCTGCCCGCGCTGCTGAAGCAGGCCGACATCATCGTGGCCGCGGCGGGTGTGCCGCACATCATCAACCCGGAGGACGTCAAGGAGGGCGCGGTCGTTCTCGACGTCGGCGTCAGCCGGGACGGCGAGGGCAAGATCGTCGGCGATGTGCACCCGGGCGTCGCGGACGTGGCCGCCTGGATCTCGCCCAACCCGGGCGGCGTCGGGCCGATGACCCGCGCACAGCTTCTCGTCAATGTCGTCGAGGCGGCGGAACGCTCGGTCAAGGACGCGGGCTGAGCGCGTACCCGAGCGGGAACCTGAGCGGAAAGGGGCGCGGGTGATGGGTGCTGGTACGAGCCGGGACGCGGGGACGGGCGCGGGTGCAGGTACGAGTACGAGTACGGGGTCAGACGCGGACGGCGGTACGGAGACGGAGACGGAGCCGGATACCACCGGTGGTGCCGGGACCCGTACGGCGGGAAAGGGCGCCGTCGTCGCGGAACGGGCTGGTGAAGCCGGCGCGGACGGAGGCCCCGGCGCGGCCGGAGGGGCCGCAGGGGCGGCGATCGCGGCGGAGGACTCCTCCGGTGCGGACGACACCTCCGGTACGGACGACGCGCCCGGTACGGACGACACCTCCGGCGCGGGTGAGCCGGGCAGGCGGTTCTCGCTCACCCGCGACACCGCGCGGCCCGAGGGCGGTGGCCGGGCCGCGCCCCTGGACGCCCCGGCGCCCGCCCGCCAGTGGCCGCTCCTCAGCGTGCTCGGGACGACCGGCCTCGGGCTGCTGATCGTCGGTCTGCACCCCTTCGCCGAGGCGTTCCGTATCGGCACGATCCTGATCGGTATCGCCCTCATCGGCGGCGCGGTCATGCGGCGGGTCCTGCCGTCCGTCGGCATGCTCGCCGTGCGCTCGCGCTTCACAGACATGCTCACGTACGGGCTGCTCGGCGTGACGATCGTGCTGCTCTCGCTGATGACGCAGCCGAAGCCGTGGCTGGAGATCCCGTTCCTGGAGGACACCCTGCACTTCACCGTGCGATAGCCATAGCTACGACCACGACCACGGCCACGGCCACGGCCAATGCGTGACGGCGGTCCGTCCTCTCCCCCGAGGAGGACGGGCCGCCGTGGTGTGTGGTGCGATCACGCGACGAGGCGGATCACTGGGGGTTGCGCAGCCGGCTCCACGTGGTCTTGCCGACGACGCCGTCGGCCGAGATCCTCTGGTCCTTCTGGAACTTGATCAGGGCTGCCTTGGTGTTGGCGCCGAAGGTCCCGTCCACGCCCTTCGGGTTGAAGCCCCAGCCGAGGAGCATGCACTGCGCCTCGGTGACGTGGTTGCCCGTGTTGCCCACGCCGATGACGGCGGTCATGGTGCTGCTGTAGTTCGCCGTCCAGCCGCGGACGCCGTTCTGGAGCGCCTTGTGTGCGTACTCGCCCTTCGGGCAGGCCGCCAGCACGCGGGCCTCCTGGCTCACGGCGCCCTGGGCCCGGTCGCCCTGCGTGGCGGCGAAGGCGCCCGTGGCGGGGCCGGCGACGACAAGACCGCTGAAGGCTGCCACGGCACTGGCGAGAGCGATGTTCTTGCGGATGTTCATCGGTCGAATTCTCCCCGTTTGTTGTAGAGGGGCGGCGCGGGGTGGACCGCGCCGCCCGGTGTGCACCACAGACTGTTCCGTGTCAGGTCGGGGTACGGCCAGGCCGATCCGGCGAATGGGGCCCTCGTGGGACGGAAGCCACGCTGACCTGCGGTGATACACCTCCCCGTGGGACGCGGTGGGACGGTGTGGGACGGTCCGGCGCCTCCGGCGAGGAGTACGGAGGTGGCCGGAAGACGGTGGGTCCGGGTCAGCGGACGGAACCGCGCGTCGGACGGCGGCGCCATGGGGAGGAGAGGGTGTGGGGAGGTACCCCGGACATCCGACTTACGCATGAGGTGGACATGCCGCGTTGGAAAGAACTGCCTTCGGAGTTACCGGAGAAGGATTTACAACTGCTCATTCAGTTAAGGCGGCTCAAGGACCGGTCCGGCCTCGGGCTCACCGGCCTCGCGGCGAAGACCGGATACAGCCGCTCCTCCTGGGAGCGCTATCTCAACGGGAAGCAGCCGGTGCCCAGGGCGGCCGTGGAAGAACTGGCCCGGGCGTGCGGAGCGGATCCGACCCGGCTGCTCGTGCTGCACGAGGTGGCCGCGGATGCCAACGCGCGGACGGAGGCGGCGGAGCCGGGGACTGCCCCCGCGACCGCCGACTCCGCCGGCCGCGCCGAGAAGACGGAGGCGGAGGCGGAGTCGGCGGAGGCGGCAGCAGCGGAAGCGGCGGCGCCCCCGGAGACCGAGGAGCCGGGCGAGCCGCGGTCCCGGCTCCGGGCCCGGCGTGTGGTTCCGCTGTGGTGGGCGGTCGGCGGCGGACTCGTCGCCATGGCCGCCGCGTTCGGCGCCGGGCTGCTGCTCGCGCCGGACGACGGAGACTCGGAGAGCGTCCCTGCCGCCGTGGTGTATGCCCCCGGCCGTACGTACGAATGCGCCGACGACCGCAAGGACGGCGCCGCCTACGCCGGTCACAGCGTGACCCGCGAGGCGCTGGTCGATCTCAACGGGAACGGCCGCGACGTGGTCGAGGTGCAGTGCCTGCTGCGCAAACACGGCTTCGAACCGGGGGAGATCGACGGGCTCTACGGCGTCCGTACCAAGGAAGAGGTACGGAAGTTCCAGGCGCAGCGCGGTCTGGTGAGCGACGGCATCGTCGGTCCCGACACCTGGGGGGAGCTGCGCAGGTGAACGTCGGTCACCCGGTGGCCGCCGAATGCGCGCGGCTGGCCTCCGAGTTGAGCGCGTTACGGGAGCGTACGGGGCTGAGCCTGGCGGCCCTGGCCGCGCGGACTCCGTACAGCAAGTCGTCCTGGCAGCGCTACCTCAACGGTACGAAGCCTGTGCCGAGGACGGCGGTCACGGTGCTGTGCGCGCAGGCGCGCGAGCCGGCCGACCGGTTGCTCGCTCTCTGGGAACTGGCCGACGCGGCCTGGAGCGGCCGCGCCGACACGGTCTCCGCCGACACGGTCTCCGCCGACACGGTGCCCGCGGGCGTGGCCTCCGGGGGTACGGCCCCCGTTGGCGGGCGCGACGAGCGTGGCGGGCGCGACGGGTATGGCAGACGTGGCGGACGGGGCGGGCGCCTCGTCGCGTGGCTGCTCGCCGGCGCCGCGGTGGTCGGCGTCGGCGCGATCGCGCTGGTCGTCGCCCGGTCGCCCGGCGGCGAGGGGGCCGGAGTGGCGGGCGGGCGGCCCCCCGTGGCCGCGGAATGGCGTACGGCGAACCCGGTGGCGCCGAAGTGCGTCGGCGCCGCCTGCGTGGGGCTCAACCCGGGGGCGATGAACTGCGCGGTCGGGGACATGGTGACGACCCTGTCCACCTTCACGGGTTCGGGCGGACAGCGGCTGCAACTCCGGTACGGCGAGACCTGCCGCGCCCTGTGGCTGCGGACGACCGGGCTGCGGGTGGGGGAGTACGCGGAGTTGAGCGTGCCCGGCGGGCAGGCCCAGCGGATCGTGGTCCAGGACGCGCGCGCCGCCGAGAGCTATCTCTCCACGGACATCGCGGGCGACGGGAACGCGGCCTCGGCACGCATCTGCCTGGGTACCAAGACGACCGGTACCGGGACGACCGGTGCCGACGCGACCGCCGCCGATGAGTGCTTCGACTGGAAGCGGCCCTGAGCCCGACCGGCGGAACCGCTTCAAGATCTCCTTGGTGCCTGTGGCGCGGAAGTGACGATTCCGCCATGGTGTGAAGAGTCCGCAACGGATGGGAGACTGAAGTGGTGTTCGGGCCGGGGGCGCGCGCCGACGCGTTGGTACGGCTCCGAATGCTCCCGTGCGGGGCTCACCCAGGGCCTGGCATCCTGGCTGGGCGCGCCCGTCGCGGCGGCGGGAGTACGGCGCGGGGGGAACGGCGCCGGGGAGCAAGGACGGCGCCGGGGAGCAGGGACAGCGCGGGGTTCATCAGGCACGTGCGGGGGGACAAGGGGGAGGCGGAATGCCTCGTTGGAAGGCGCTACCGGAGGGGCTCGATCCGGAGGTCAGTGAGTTCACGAGCCAATTGCGCAGGCTCGTCGACCGCAGTGGTCTGAGCATCGCCGCCGTGTCCGACAGAACCGGCTACAGCAAGACGTCGTGGGAGCGTTATCTGAGCGGGCGGCTGCTCCCGCCCAAGGGCGCGGTCGTCGCGCTGGCCCAGGTCACCGGCACTCATCAGGGGCATCTGACCACGATGTGGGAGCTGGCGGAGCGGGCCTGGAGCCGTTCCGAGATGCGTCACGACATGACCATGGAAGCGATCCGTATCTCGCAGGCGCGGACAGCGCTCGCCGACTCCGGAAAGAATCCGGTCATCGGGGCGGGCGGTGCCGGCGGGGCCGGCTCCCGTGACGGCGGTGGCGGTGACGCGACGGTCCATCTCGGCCCCCGGCGTGGCTCCGTACCCGGGCAAGGGGCCCGCGGAGCCCATGGGGCACACGGGTCACACCGGGCGGACGGGGCGTCGCAGGTCTCCGCCGCGGCCGGGCGGGCACCCGGCGGACCGTCAGGTCCCGGCTCGGGCACCGGCCATCGCCCGGGTTCCGCTTCCGGTTCCGGTTCGGGGCGCAAGGGCGGCCGGCGCAAGGCGACGATCTTCGTGTCCGGTGTCGTCGGCGCGCTGGTGGTGATCGTCGCCGCGTTCACGCTGACCAGCCTCGGCGGTGACGGCGACGGCACGGCGGTCGCGCAGTCCCCGTCACCCAAGGCGTCCACCAGCGCACCGGTACTCCCCGAAGGGGTGAAGTGCGCCGGTGACGCGTGCGCCGGGAAGGATCCGGAGGCCATGGGGTGTGGCGGCCAACTCGCCCGTACGATCGCGAGCGCCACGGTCGGCACGGCGCTGGTCGAGGTCCGCTACAGCGAGACCTGCGGCGCCGCCTGGGCGCGAATAACGCAGGCGGCCCTCGGCGACGAGATACGGATCACCCCCGTGAAGGGGGAGAGCCAGAGCGGCGCGGTGGAGACCGCCACCAACGCGTACACCGCCATGTCCGCGGCGCCGGACGAGGCGAGCGTCAAGGCCTGCGCGACACTCAAGACCGGCGAGACGGGCTGCACCACGCCCCCGCAGTGAGCCGACCACCCGAACCGGCACCCGCATCGGCTCCGGCACCCGCACCCGCACCCGCACCGGCATCCGTCCGCGCCGTGAGGTGCCCCACAAAGGGGGCGCGGGCGCGGGCTGTCCCGGGTCGGATAGCCTGACCGCTGGATATCTCTTCACGTCAAGATTCGGATGACGGACGGTCGAACATCGGTCCGCATGCGGAGTGGTGCTGGGGAGATGTCCCGCATCAGGGGCAGGGACCCCCACCGCCAGACTGTCTTACGGAGACCGCCATGACCCGCACTCCCGTGAATGTCACCGTCACCGGCGCGGCCGGCCAGATCGGTTACGCGCTGCTCTTCCGCATCGCCTCCGGCCAGCTCCTCGGCGCGGACGTGCCGGTCAAGCTGCGTCTCCTCGAAATCCCCCAAGGCCTCAAGGCCGCCGAGGGCACCGCGATGGAGCTGGACGACTGCGCCTTCCCGCTGCTCCGCGGCATCGAGATCACCGACGACCCGAACGTCGCCTTCGACGGCGCGAACGTCGCCCTTCTGGTCGGCGCCCGCCCCCGTACGAAGGGCATGGAGCGCGGCGACCTGCTCGCGGCCAACGGCGGCATCTTCAAGCCGCAGGGCAAGGCGATCAACGACCACGCCGCCGACGACATCAAGGTCCTCGTCGTGGGCAACCCGGCCAATACCAACGCCCTGATCGCCCAGGCCGCGGCCCCGGACGTACCCCGCGAGCGCTTCACCGCCATGACGCGCCTCGACCACAACCGCGCCATCTTCCAGCTCGCGGCCAAGACCGGCGCCACGGTCTCGGACATCAAGCGGCTGACGATCTGGGGCAACCACTCCGCCACGCAGTACCCGGACATCTTCCACGCGGAGATCGCCGGCAAGAACGCCGCGGAGACCGTCAACGACGAGGCGTGGCTGGCCGACACCTTCATCCCGACCGTCGCCAAGCGCGGCGCGGCGATCATCGAGGCCCGTGGCGCGTCCTCGGCCGCCTCCGCCGCCAACGCGGCCATCGACCACGTGTACACGTGGGTCAACGGCACCGCCGAGGGCGACTGGACCTCGATGGGTATCCCGTCGGACGGTTCCTACGGTGTGGCGGAGGGCCTGATCTCCTCCTTCCCGGTCACCACCAAGAACGGTGCCTACGAGATCGTCCAGGGCCTGGAGATCAACGACTTCTCCCGCGCCCGGATCGACGCCTCGGTCAAGGAGCTGGCGGAGGAGCGCGACGCCGTGCGCGAGCTCGGCCTGATCTGACCCGCCTGATCCGACCAGTCTGATCTGACCCACCTGATCTGACCGGACCCCGCTGAACGAAGGCCCCGTACCGCCGGACCACCACCGGCCGTACGGGGCTTTTTCGCGCCACCGGTGTTGTCAACCTCTTCGTGAATGTAGTACTTCTTATACATGAGCGAGCAGGTGCACAACAGGCTGGCCGTGGTGAGGGCCGAACGGAACGTGTCACGCCAGCAGTTGGCCGAGGCAGTGGGAGCCCACTACCAGACCGTCGGCTACATCGAGCGGGGGCAGTACAACCCCAGCCTCGACCTGGCCTTGAGGATCGCGGAGTACTTCGGCCTCCCGGTGGAGGCGCTGTTCTCCCTCGAACCCTTCAGCCCGCTCACGGACAAGGTCTACGGGAGGAAGCAGTGATGACCGCACGAGAGACGGCGGGGCGGCCGGCGCCGACGCCGGCGCCCACGGCGTACGACCGGCGCATGCACGCGCTGATGAACCGGGGCGAGGCCCGGCTGTTCCATGCGACGGCCGCCCGACGGCGACTGGTCGTCGCCACCCACATCGCGCTGACCGTGTCCATCGCGGTGACCTGGGGTGTGGCACAGGCCACGGAGCGGATCTGGCTCCTCCTCGTGATGATCGGGCTGCTGCTGCCCTGGTTCCTGGCGACCGGCGTCATCAACAGCGCCACGCGCGGGCTGCTGGAGCTGCGCGGCCGGGTGCTGGACGAGCGGCAGCGCGCGGAGCGCGACCGGGTCGGCGCGCGGGCCCACCGGACGATGCTCGTCCTGCTGCTGGGCGGCACGCTCGGCTTCATCGGGCTGCGGGTGCTCGGGGACACGGAGGTGACGGTGTCGCTGCCGTACGCCTTGGCCGTGGCGCTGATCACGCACTGGCTGATGCCGCTGTGGGTGGCCGGACTCCGGGTCCAGGACGAGCCCGCGGAGGACTGAGCACCGTAGGACGGCGTGACGGGAAGCGACACCCACCGAGGCGGCGCCCGGAGTGGCGGCACCCGGGGAGGCGGCACCTGCCGAGGCGGCGCCCGGAGTGGCGGCACCCGGGGAGGCGGCACCTGCCGAGGCGGCGCCCGGAGTGGCGGCACCCGTCGAGTGACACGAGGCACTTTCCGTCACGCCGTACGCATGCTTTCCACCCCCCTGGGCAGATGCCTGAATCGCCAGTTCTCGCTGGTGAGGAATGTTCCGGGAATGGAAGGCAATACGCGACGTGTCGGCACAACAGACGATTCATGTGGACGGAAAGTGGCGCCCGGCCGCCTCCGGGGCCACGCGGGACATCCTCGACCCCGCCGACGCGACCGTGCTCGCCGTCGTCTCCGAGGGCGGGGCCCAGGACGCCGACGCCGCGGTCGCCGCCGCGCGGGCCGCCTTCGACCACGGCCCCTGGCCGCGTACCCCGGTCGCCGAGCGGGCCGCGCTGCTGCGCAGGACCGCCGACCTGCTGACACGTAACCGCGAGAAGATAGCGCTGCTGGAGAGCAAGGACTCCGGCAAGACCCTCGAAGAGGGGCGCGTCGACGTCGACTGCGTCGCGGACGCCTTCCGCTACTTCGCGGACCTCGTGATGAACGAGAGCGGCGGCCGGGTCGTCGACGCCGGCTCGGACACCGTCCACAGCGTGGTCGTCCACGAGCCCGTCGGGGTCTGCGCGCTGATCACCCCCTGGAACTATCCCCTCCTCCAGGCGAGCTGGAAGATCGCCCCGGCGCTCGCCGCGGGCAACACGTTCGTCATCAAGCCGAGCGAGATCACCCCGCTCTCCACGGTCGACCTCATCGACCTGCTCGCCGAGGCGGGACTGCCGCCCGGCGTCGCCAACCTCGTGACCGGAGCCGGTGACCCGGTCGGCGCCCGGCTCTCCGCCCACCCCGACGTGGACCTCGTCTCGTTCACCGGGGGGCTCGGCAGCGGTACGAAGGTGATGGCGGCGGCGGCCCCGGGCGTGAAGAAGGTCGCCCTCGAACTCGGCGGCAAGAACCCGAACGTCGTCTTCGCGGACGCCTGCGCCACCGACGAGGGCTTCGACACCGCCGTCGACCAGGCGCTGAACGCCGCCTTCATGCACAGCGGCCAGGTCTGCTCCGCCGGCTCCCGGCTCATCGTCGAGGAGTCCCTGCGCGAGCGCTTCGTCGCGGAACTCGCCCGCCGCGCCGGCCGGATCCGCCTCGGCCGGGGCACCGAGGACGCCGTGGAGTGCGGCCCGCTCGTCTCCGCGCGGCAGCTCGCCAGGACCGAGGAGTACGTCGCCTCCGCGCTCGCCGAGGGCGCCGTGCTGCGCTCCGGCGGCAAGCGGCCCGCGCCGTCCGCCACCCGGCCCGAAGGCGGCTACTTCTACGAGCCGACCGTCCTCGACCAGTGCCACCGCGAGATGCGCGTCGTACGGGAGGAGGTCTTCGGCCCCGTCCTGACGGTCGAGACCTTCCGTACGGAGGACGAGGCGGTCGCCCTCGCCAACGACACCGAGTACGGGCTCGCGGGCGGCGTGTGGAGCGCGGATCCGGGGCGCGCGCGGCGCGTGGCCGGCCGGCTGCGGCACGGCACCGTCTGGATCAACGACTTCCACCCCTACCTCCCGCAGGCCGAGTGGGGCGGATTCGGCAAGTCCGGCATCGGACGCGAACTCGGGCCCGCGGGGCTCGCGGAGTACCGCGAGGCCAAGCACGTCTACCAGAACCTCGAACCGCGCCCGGTCCGCTGGTTCGCGGGCTGACGTACGTACGTACCGGCGTACGGGAACCAGCCCGCAACCGCACCGGAACCGCGCTGGAACAGCGCCGCAAGAACCTCGTACGACCCTCCGGCAGAGGAGCAGACCACTCGTGGACATGGCGGACAAGGCGAACAAGGCGGACCTGGCGGATGCGACGGATGCGACGGCGGAGACGTACGACTACGTCGTCGTCGGAGGCGGCACGGCCGGCTCGGTGATCGCCTCCCGGCTCACCGAGCGCCCCGGCGTCACCGTCGCCGTCATCGAGGGCGGCCCCTCCGACGTCGACCGCGAGGACGTACTGACCCTGCGGCGCTGGATGGGGCTGCTGGGCGGCGAGCTGGACTACGACTA
Source organism: Streptomyces sp. NPDC088124 (assembly GCF_040685895.1). Classification (NCBI taxonomy): domain Bacteria; kingdom Bacillati; phylum Actinomycetota; class Actinomycetes; order Kitasatosporales; family Streptomycetaceae; genus Streptomyces; species Streptomyces sp. NPDC088124. The sequence continues at coordinate 225,864 of NZ_JBFBJB010000003.1, forward strand.
CCCGACGACCGAGCAGCCGCGCGGCAACTCGCACATCCGGCACAGCCGCGCCCGGGTGCTGGGCGGCTGCTCCTCGCACAACACGCTCATCGCCTTCAAGCCGCTGCCGTCCGACTGGGACGAGTGGGCCGCGGCCGGCGCCGAGGGCTGGGACGCGGGCTCCATGGACCCGTACTTCGCCCGGCTGCGCAACAACGTCGTGCCCGTCGACGAGCGCGACCGCAACGCCATCGCCCGCGACTTCGTCGACGCCGCGCAGGCCGCGCTCGGCGTCCCCCGCGTCGAAGGCTTCAACAGGAAGCCCTTCCACGAGGGCGTCGGCTTCTTCGACCTCGCCTACCACCCGGAGAACAACAAGCGCTCCTCGGCCTCCGTCGCCTACCTCCACCCCTTCCTCGACCGCCCCAATCTCCATCTGCTGCTGGAGACCTGGGCGTACCGGCTGGAGTTCGAGGGCACCCGCGCCACGGGCGTACGGGTGCGGACGGCGGACGGTACGGAGAAGCTGGTCGAGGCCCGCACCGAGGTCCTCGTCTGCGCGGGCGCCGTCGACACGCCCCGGCTGCTGCTGCACTCGGGCATCGGCCCGCGCGCGGACCTGGAGAAGCTCGGCATCCCCGTCGTCCACGACCTGCCGGGCGTCGGCGAGAACCTGCTCGACCACCCCGAGTCGGTGATCGTCTGGGAGACCGACGGACCGATCCCGGAGAACTCGGCGATGGACTCCGACGCGGGGCTGTTCGTCCGGCGCGATCCGGAGACCGAGGGCCCGGACCTGATGTTCCACTTCTACCAGATCCCCTTCACCGACAACCCGGAGCGCCTCGGGTACCAACGCCCCGAGCACGGCGTGTCGATGACCCCGAACATCCCCAAGCCGCGCAGCCGGGGCCGGCTGTACCTCACGAGCGCGGACCCGGAGGTCAAACCCGCCCTGGACTTCCGCTACTTCACCGACGAGGACGATTACGACGGACGTACGCTCGTCGACGGCATCAGGATCGCGCGCCGGGTCGCCGCCGCCGAGCCGCTGTCGGCCTGGCTGAAGCGCGAGGTCGCGCCGGGCCCGGAGATCACCTCCGACGAGGAACTGAGCGAGTACGCCCGTAAGTGCGCCCACACCGTGTACCACCCCGCCGGTACCTGCCGGATGGGTGCCGCCACCGATGAACAGGCCGTCGTCGCACCCGATCTGCGGATCCGGGGACTCGAATCCATCCGTGTCGCCGACGCGTCGGTCTTCCCGACGATGCCGGCGGTGAACCCGATGATCGGGGTCCTGATGGTCGGGGAGAAGTGCGCGGAGCTGCTCATCGAGGCAGCCACCGAGGAGAAAGGGCTGATCCGATGAGCGAACTCGACCGATCCGAAGCCGTCACCGGGAAGAGCGGGGGCGTGAGCGGGGGCGGTACGGACGGACAGCCGCCCGTCTTCGCCGTACGCGACCTGTGGAAGGTCTTCGGCCCGGGGGCCGCCCGCGTACCCGCCGACCCGGAACTCGCCGCGCTCCCCGCGCCCGAGCTGCGGGAACGCACCGGGTGTACCGCCGCCGTACGCGATGTCTCCTTCGACGTCCGCAAGGGCGAGGTCTTCGTCGTCATGGGTCTGTCGGGCTCCGGGAAGTCCACACTCGTACGCTGTCTGACCCGGCTCATCGAGCCGACGTCCGGCGCGATAGCCATCGACGGCGAGGACGTCCTGTCGATGGACCGGACCCGGCTGCGCGCCCTGCGCCGGCACCGGGCCGCCATGGTCTTCCAGCACTTCGGCCTGCTGCCGCACCGCTCCGTGCTCGACAACGTCGCCTACGGCCTGGAGATCCAGGGCGTGGCCCGCGCCGAACGCCGCGCGAAGGCCGCCGAGGTCGTCGGCAAGGTCGGCCTCGACGGACTGGAGGACCGCAGGCCCGGACAGCTCTCCGGCGGCCAGCAGCAGCGCGTCGGGCTGGCCCGCGCGCTCGCCGTCGACCCCGAGGTGCTCCTCTTCGACGAGCCGTTCAGCGCGCTCGACCCGCTGATCCGCCGCGAGATGCAGGAGGAGGTCATCCGGCTGCACCGCGAGGAGGGCCGCACGATGGTCTTCATCACCCATGACCTCAACGAGGCGCTGCGCCTCGGCGACCGCATCGCGCTGATGCGCGACGGCCGGATCGTCCAGCTCGGCACGCCCGAGGAGATCGTCGGGCAGCCGGCCGACGCGTACGTACGGGACTTCGTCCGCGACGTACCCCGCGAGCAGGTCATCACCGTACGCGCGGCCATGCGGCCCGGTGTTCCCGGGGACACCGCCACGGGCCCGGCCCTCGCGCCGACCGCCACCGTCTCCGAGGCGATCGAGGCCGTGGCCCGCTCCGGCGACACGGCGGCGCGGGTCGTCGACGCGGGCCGGCTCGTCGGCGTCGTCGACCACGCGTGCCTGCTCGGCGTGGTCGCCGGTACGGACCCGGCGAGCAGCCCGAGCAGCCAGGGGAGCGGTACGGAGGAGGGTACGGACCCGGCGGCGCGGCCCGGGAACGGAGAGGCGGCGGCCCTCCGATGACCACCGCCACCGGCACCCCCGGAGCCCCCGGAACCCCTGGAGCCTCCCGGACCCTGGGGGCGGCCGCCGCCCTCGCCGCCACGCCGGGCCGCCGGCGCGGGCTCGGCAAGCTGCTGCTGCTCGCGGTCTTCGCCGCCGTCCTCGTCCCGCTGGCCCTGACCCGCTGGCCCGGCACCGTCTGGCCCGAGGCGCTGACCGTCGACCTCTCCGGCCCGCTCGGCGGCGCCAGCGACTGGATCATCGACAACCGCGACAGCCACCCGCTCTTCCTCTACTTCCTCGGCCATGTCAGCAACGCCGTCGTCTTCTCCGTGCGCGCCGTCTACCTGCTGCTCCTCGCCATGGGCTGGGCCGGGGTCACCGCGGCGGCCGGCCTGATCGCCTGGCGCGTCGCGGGCGGGCGCCTCGCCCTCACCACCGCCGGCTCCGTCGCCCTGTGCGGCGTGCTCGGCATGTGGGTGCCGACCATGCAGACGCTCGCGCTGATGGTCGTCGCCGTCGCCGCGTCCGTGGTCGTCGGCGGGCTCCTCGGTCTCGCCGCCGGACTCTCCGACCGGCTCCACCGCGCGCTGCGCCCGGTGTTCGACACCATGCAGGTGCTGCCCGCCTTCGCCTATCTGCTGCCGGTCGTGCTGATCTTCGGCATCGGCGTCCCCGCGGCGGTCCTGGCGACCGTCGTGTACGCGGCCCCGCCGATGGCCCGGCTCACCGCGCTCGGCCTGCGGGGCGCCGACCCCGGCGTGATGGAAGCCGTCACCTCCCTCGGCGCGACGCCGGGGCAGCGGCTGCTGACCGCGCGCCTGCCGCTCGCCCGCAAACAGCTCCTCCTCGGCCTCAACCAGACGATCATGATGGCCCTCTCGATGGCCGTCATCGCCTCCGTGATCGGCGCCGGGGGCCTCGGCGACCGCGTCTACCAGGCGCTGGCCTCGGTCGACGTCGGCGCGGCGCTCGCCGCCGGGCTGCCGATCGTGCTGCTCGCCGTGGTCCTCGACCGGACGACCGCCGCGGCCGGCTCCGGCCTGGACCGCCCCTCCGGTACGCCGTCGGCGGTGGCGGCCCGGTTCCGTACGGGATGGCGCGGCTGGGCCGTGGCGGCCGGGGCCGCCGCCCTCGTCGCGCTCGCCGGACGCCTCCTGGACCGGCTCGACTGGCCGGCGGGGTGGACGCTCGCCATCGCGGGGCCCGTCAACAGCGCCGTCGACTGGATGACCGCCCACCTCTACTCGGGCGTCCCCGTCGTGGGCGGCACCGCCGACTGGGCCGGCCGCTTCACCACCTGGGTGCTCGACCCGCTGCGCGGCGGACTCCAGGGGCTGCCCTGGTGGGCGCTGCTGCTGATCGTCGCCGGGCTCGCCCTGCTCATCGGCACCTGGCGGACCGCGCTCACCGCCGTCCTCGCGCTGGCCGCCATCGGTGTGCTCGGCGTCTGGAAGCCGTCGCTGGACACGCTCTCCCAGGTGCTGGCCGCCGTCGCGGTCACCCTGGTCATCGGCTTCGCCACCGGGATCGCGGCGGCCCGCAGCGCCCGCTTCGAGGCGCTGCTCCGCCCGGTCCTCGACGTCTTCCAGACCCTGCCGCAGTTCGTCTACCTGATCCCCGTCGTGGCGCTCTTCGGCGTGGGCCGGGCCCCCGCGGTGGCCGCGGCCGTCGTCTACGCGCTGCCCGCCGTCGTCCGCATCACCACCCAGGGGCTGCGCCAGGTCGACCCGGCGGCGCTGGAGTCCGCGCGCTCGCTCGGCGCGACCGGCGGCCAGCAGCTGCGCCAGGTCCAACTGCCCCTCGCCGGGCCCGCGCTGCGCCTCGCGCTCAACCAGGGCGTGGTCCTCGTCCTCGCCGTCGTCATCATCGGCGGACTGGTCGGCGGCGGGGCGCTCGGTTACGACGTGGTGTTCGGCCTGGCCCAGGGCGACCTGGCGACCGGCCTGGTCGCGGGCGCCGCGATCGTCTGCCTCGGTCTGATGCTGGACCGGGTGACCCAGCCCACGGAACGCCGTGGCGGAGAGAGGAAGGGGGCCTGACATGGCACGCACCGGAACGCGTTCCCGCGGGCGGGTCCGTCCGCGTACCGCGGGGGTCCTCGCCACGGTGACCGCGCTGCTGGCCGTCACCGGCTGTGGCGCGGCCGACATGACCAAGCAGGCGTCCCCGTACGCCAACGCGCAGGGCTCGAAGACCGTCACCCTCTCCGTGCAGTCGTGGGTGGGGGCCCAGGCCAACGTGGCCGTGGCGACCTATCTCCTCGAACACGAGCTGGGCTACCGCGTGGACACCGTCCAGATCGACGAGGTCCCCGCGTGGGACGCCCTCAGCCAGGGCCGGGTCGACGCGATCCTGGAGGACTGGGGCCACCCCGAACAGGAACAGCGCTACATCGAGGACAAGAAGACCATCACGCCGGGCGGCGGGCTCGGGGTCACCGGCCACATCGGCTGGTTCGTCCCCACGTACTTCGCGAAGCAGCACCCGGACGTGACGGACTGGCGAAACCTCAACAAGTACGCGGACCAGTTCCGTACCCCGGAGAGCGGCGGCAAGGGCCAGTTGCTGGACGGCTCACCGTCGTACGTCACCAACGACAAGGCATTGGTGGCCAATCTGAAACTGGACTACCAAGTGGTCTTCTCGGGCTCCGAGGCGGCCCAGATCACCCAGATCCAGCAGTTCGCCAAGGAGAAGAAGCCCTTCCTGACCTACTGGTACACGCCGCAGTGGCTGTTCCAGAAGGTCCCCATGACGGAGGTGAAGCTCCCGGAGTACAAGGAGGGCTGCGACGCCGACGCGAAGAAGGTCGCCTGCGCCTATCCGCACACCCCCCTCCAGAAGTACCTGAACGCGGACTTCGCGGAGCAGGGCGGCGGAGCGGCGACCCTGCTGAAGAACTTCCGCTGGACGACCGAGGCGCAGAACGAGGTCGCCCTGATGATCGCCGAGCAGAAGCTCACACCGGAGGAAGCGGCGGAGAGGTGGGTCGGGGCGAACGAGCCGACGTGGCGGAAGTGGCTGCCGAAGTCGTAAGCGGACGCCGAAGGCGTAGGAGGCCGGTGCGACGCCGGTGCGACGCATGCGCGAGGCCTGTGCGAGGCGTGCGAGGCCCGTGCGGCCGACGGCGTCCGTTGTGTTACTTGTAGCTGCCCGGGGTGTAGTGGCCCGGGACGCCACGGGTGGTCACGGCGAAGCGGTTCCAGGCGTTGATCACCGTGATCGCCGAGATGAGATGGGCCAGCTCGGTCTCGTCGAAGTGCGCGGCGACCCTCGCGTACACCTCGTCCGGCACGAAGCCGACGGTCAGTACGGTGATCGCCTCGGTCAGCTCGATCGCCGCGATCTCCTTCGCCGTGTAGAAGTGCCGGGACTCCTCCCACGCGCTGAGCTGCACGATCCGCTCCACCGACTCGCCGGCCGCCAGTGCGTCCTTCGAGTGCATGTCGAGGCAGAAGGCGCAGTGGTTGAGCTGCGAGGCACGGATCTTGACCAGTTCGAGCAGGGTCGGGTCCACCCCCTGCCGGGCCGCCGCGTCCAGCCGGACCATGGCCTTGTAGACGTCGGGGACGAGCTTTGCGAGGTCGAGGCGGGGGGTGTGCTCGGGCAGGGTGCCGGTCGTGTTCGTCGTGTCTGTCGTGTCTGTTGTCATGAGTACGACGCTACGCCGCCAGTGGCACAGGGCTATGGTCCATTTCCATGACAGATTCCTGGGCCAATCGGCGCCCCGAGCCCTCGTCCGCAAACGGGCCACTGCCTGCGAACGGGCCATCGGACACGGACCGGCCGCCCGGCCTGACGGTCTCCTTCGGCGGCGACCTCCACCTGGAACTGCGCGGCCCCCGGCTGCGCGCCGGCCTGATGGACGCCCTGCGGGACGCCGTCCGTACGGGCCGGCTCGCGCCCGGCACCCGGCTGCCGTCCTCCCGCTCCCTCGCCGCCGATCTGGGCGTCGCCCGTAACACCGTGGCCGACGCCTACGCCGAACTCGTCGCCGAGGGCTGGCTCGTCGCCCGGCAGGGCTCGGGCACCCGCGTCGCCAGGCGCTCCGCGCCGCGCCGGACCACGCCGGTGGCGATCGGGGGCCGCCGCGACCCGGGCCGCGCCGCGCACAGCCTGCTCGCGGGGACCCCCGACCTCGCCGCGTTCCCCCGCGCGCAGTGGCTGACGGCGGCCCGCCGCGCCCTGACCGCCGCGCCGTACGACGCCTTCGGCTACGGCGACCCGCGCGGCCGGATCGAGCTGCGGACCGTCCTCGCCGACTACCTGGCGCGGGCGCGCGGGGTGGACGTCACCCCGGAGCGGATCGTCGTCTGCGCGGGCTTCGTCCACGGGCTGAGCCTGCTCGCGCAGGTGCTCAGGGCGCGCCGGGTGCGGGCCGTGGCCGTCGAGGCGTACGGGCTGCGGCACCACCGCGCCAAGCTGGCCGGCGCCGGGATCCGCACACCCGCGCTCGGCCTCGACGGGCGCGGCACCCGCACCGAGGAACTGCCGGAACTGGCCCGTACCCAGGGCGTCGGCGCGGTGCTGATGACCCCGGCACACCAGTTCCCGACGGGCGGCGCCCTCCACCCCGACCGGCGTGCGGCGGCGGTCGACTGGGCGCGCGCCACGGGCGGGCTGCTCCTGGAGGACGACTACGACGGGGAGTTCCGCTACGACCGCCAGCGCGTCGGGGCGCTCCAGGGGCTCGACGCGGAGCGGGTGGTCTACCTCGGTACGGCCAGCAAGTCCCTGGCCCCCGGGCTGCGGCTGGGCTGGCTGGTGGTGCCGGACGGGGTGGTGGAGGAAGTGGCGGCGGTGAAGGAGACCACCGGCTGGGCGTCGAGCGCGCTGGACCAGCTCACGCTCGCGGAGTTCATCGCCTCGGGCGCGTACGACCGCCATGTCCGCGCCATGCGGCTGCGCTACCGGCGCCGTCGCGACCAGCTCACCGAGGCCCTCGCGGCCCGGGCCCCCGACGTCCGGGTGACCGGGGTCGCGGCCGGGCTGCACGCCGTCATCGAGCTGCCGCCGGGCATGGAACGCGCGGTGGTCGAGGGCGCGGCCTGGCAGGGCCTGGCCCTGGAAGGCCTGGCCGACTTCCGCCACCCGTCGACACCACCGGGCCCGGACGCCCTGGTCGTCGGCTACGGCACCCCGCCCGACAGCGCGTGGGCGGGCGCCCTGGACGCCCTGTGCCGCGCCCTGCCGTGACGCCGGGCCCGGCGGCGAACGGCCGCGCGGGGCACGGCACCGAACGGCCGGCTACCCGGGCGCCCAGCGGGGCCCCGTCTCCCGGTCGCCGCTCCAGACGTACTGCTCGTCGGGTGTCCGCGTCATGCCGAAGTCGTGGAGCGGCGGCGCGCCCGCGCTCTCCCATCTCCGCCACGCCCGCGCCACCTCGTCGGCCAGCCGCCGGGGCCCGCCCTGACGGGCCACGGTCGGGCGGCCCGCCGTCCCGCCGTGGCGCGCCGAGAGGGTCGCCCAGGAGGAACGGCCGTCGTGCAGCAGCGCGCGCACGCCGTCTCCGCCGGACTCCGTGATGATCCGTACGTCGGGGAGCAGCACCCGCAGCGCGAAGAGCGCGTTCCCGTCCGTGAGCGCCGAAGGGGCCCTGGAGAACGGGGACTCCGTCTCCGGCGGGACGGCATCACGGATCTCGTGGAACCCCGGGCCGGGTCCGGCGGCGTACCGGCTGGGCATGAACATCCCCAGGCCCTGCATCCAGCCGGAGGCCGACCGGCCGTCGTCGGCCACCGTGAGCGCGACATGCCCGAGCCGCCCCCACGGGGTGACGATCCGGCCGCCGGGGCGGGTCTGCGCCACCCAGGCCCAGGGCACCTCCTCCACCGCATAGGTCGCGATCACCCGGTCGTACGGCGCCCCGTCCCGCAGCCCGAGCGACCCGTCACCCACCCGTACCGACACCTCCGCTCCCGCGCTCCTGATCCGCTCCCGCGCGGCGTCCGCGAGCCCCGCGTCGAACTCCACGCTGGCGACCCGCCCGGCGCCCGCGCGCAGCCCGAGCAGAGCCGCGTTCCACCCCGCTCCCGTGCCCAGTTCGAGCACCCGGTGGCCGGGCTCGGGCATCAGCGAGTCGAGCATGTCGGCCACGACGGAGACGCAGGACAGGCTGGAGGTGGGCAGGCCGTCGGTGACCTGGATGACCGTGGAGTCGTACGACCCGGGGTACACGGCGCCCGCCCATCCCCGGGGGTCGGCGGCGCGGTCCACCGGCAGGTACTCCTCGCCGTCCCACACCCAGACCCGCCCGGGGGCGAACCGGTGCCGGGGCAGGGCCTCGACGGCCGAGCGGACCCAGGGCGAGTCCTCCGGCCAGCAGCCCCGGGCCGCCATGTCGTCCGCAAGCCGCCGCCGGTACGCGTCGATGTCCACGGGACCGGTGTCCACGGGACCGGTGTCCAGAGGGCCGGTGTCCACGGGACCGGTGTCCACGGGACCGATGCCCAGAGGGCGGATGCCCACGGGGTCGAGGGCCATCACCCCTGCTTCCTGCGCTTGCCGGTGGGCGGTGGCGGATCGGGCACCTTGCTGTCGGAGTTCCCCGGCGGGGGCTTGCCCTGGGAGGGGGCGGGATCGGGCTTGCTGTGACCACCCATGGTCACCTCCTCTTCCTTCGGATACCGGACATCGTCGCTCACCGTGATCACCATGGGCAATGGCTCGATCACTCTCTGGCATCTACTCGCCAAGCTTTGCCCCCGGCTCGGCAGGTGCCGGCGGTTCGCCGAAGCGGGCCAGGGCCAGCGCTCCCGCCACCGCGACCGCGAAGCCCGTCACCGCCAGCCACGCCAGCCCGTCCCGGGTGCGGTCACCGAGCCAGGCCACGCCCACCAGGGCCGGGCCGACCGTCTCGCCGAGGACCAGGCCCGCCGTCGCCGTGGTCACGGAGCCGCGCTGGAACGCCGAGGTGAGCAGCAGGAACGCGGCTCCGCCGGCCAGCGGCAGCGCCCAGAGCGCGGGGTTCCCGGGGTCGAGGGGATCGGCCGGGTCGATCAGCCGGACCGCCACCTCCACCACCCCGAAGCCGAACCCCGCGCCCAGCCCCAGCACCAGCGCCCGCGCCCGGCCGGGGAGGTGCCCCGCGGCCGCGCCCGCCAGGAGGATCGCCACCACGACGGCCGGCAGGGCCCAACGCAGGGCGGCCGGGCCCGTACCGTGCCCCTCCGCGCCGGAGGCAAGTCCCAGCATCGCCAGGCCGCCGCAGACCACGGCCACCGCGGCCCACTCCGTGGAGCTGAGGCGTACGCGCAGCACCCGCGCGGCGACCACCGCCGTCGCCGCCAGACTCGCGGCGAGCGCCGCGCTCACCGCGTAGATCGGCAGCGCGCGCAGCGCGACGATCTGGAGGACGAACCCCAGCCCGTCCAGGCCGAGTCCGGCCGCGTACCGCCACTGCCGCAACGCCCGCAGCAGCAGTGCCGGATCGACCCCCGACCCCGTCCCGGGCTCCGCGGCGCGCGCCGCGACGGCCTGGAGCACGGACGCGGTGCCGTAACAGACCGCCGAACCCAGTGCGCAGATCATCCCAAGGAACACAAAGCGACCTTAGGTCCTCTCCGGTGGACACATCCGGGCAACAGACGGCGCACCGTCCCTACAAGAGGTCGAACCGGCCATCTAAGGTGTTCGGGCGGCCTCTTGGCCAGAATCGAACACCACGGGGGAGGTGCGGCACATGACCGCACGGGAACGGAAACTGAGGTCGAGCACGGTCGTGCTGGGGTCCATGGGGGTGCTGGCACTCGCCCTCACGTCCTGCGGCTCGGAGCCCGACAAGCGGTGCGCCGACCGTACGACCAAGGAGGCCCTGCCCAGCTCCCAGTGCAAGAGCGGTGGCAGCGGCTCGTACTACTACGGGGGCAACAGCAGCAAGGGCAAGGTCGAGGGCGGCAGTTTCGACAAGGCGGCGGTCGACCGCGGCGGCTTCGGCTGCTCCGGCTCCGGCTCCGGCGGCGGCTGATGAAACGTCACGCCATCGCCCCGCGCCCCGACTGGCAGCGGACCGTCGAGGAACAGGGCGTCGTCTACCCGCTCACCCGCTACCCGGACGGCTCCCTGCGCCCGTACTGGGACGAGAGCGCCTACTACACCTTCACCCTGCCCGAGGTGGAGGCCCTCGAAGAGGTCGTGGAGGAACTGCACGCCCTCTGTCTGGACGCCGCCGCGCACATCGTCGCGCACGACCGGTTCGCCGACCTCGGCGTCACCGACCCCCGGCTGGCCGCGCTGATCTCCGAGTCCTGGCGGCGCCGCGCCGAACTGCCCTCCCTGTACGGCCGGTTCGACCTGCACTACGACGGCTCGGGGCCGGCGAAAATGCTGGAGTACAACGCCGACACCCCCACCTCGCTGGTCGAGGCCGCGAGCGCCCAGTGGTTCTGGATGGAGGACCGTTTCCCCGGGGCCGACCAGTGGAACTCCCTCCACGAACGCCTCGTCGACGCCTGGCGGCGGCAGGCCGCCCTGCTGCCGCCGGGCCCGGTCCACTTCGCGCACTCCGACAGCGATGAACTGGGCGAGGACCTGATGACCGTCGCGTATCTGCGCGAGACCGCGGCACAGGCCGGTCTGACGACCGAGGCGCTCTCCGTCGAGGAGATCGGCTGGGACCGGCTCTCCGGCCGTTTCGTCGACGAACGGCTCCGCTACATCCGCACCTGCTTCAAGCTCTACCCCTGGGAGTGGCTGGCCACCGACCGGTTCGGCCCGCACGTCCTGGACACCCTCGACAACGGCGGCGGTACGGGCACCACCTGCTGGATCGAACCCGCCTGGAAGATGCTCCTCTCCAACAAGGCGCTCCTCGCGATCCTCTGGGAGCTGAACCCGGGCCACCCCCACCTCCTCCCCGCCCACCTCGACGGCCCCCGCGAACTCGCCGCCTCCCGCGGCTATGTCGCCAAGCCGCTGCTGGGCCGGGAGGGCGCCGGGGTCACGATCCACGAGCCGGACGGCCGTCCGGTGGTACGGGACGAGGCGTGCTGCTACCAGGAACTGGCCCCGCTGCCCGCCTTCGACGGCAACCACGTGGTGCTCGGCGCGTGGGTGGTCGGGGACGAGGCGGCGGGGCTCGGCATCCGGGAGTCGTCGGGCCTGATCACGGACGAGTACGCGCGCTTCCTGCCCCACGTCATCCTCTGAGCCGACCTCCCGATCCGAGCCGACACCGCGACAGGGGGCACGGCTGTTACATGGGGCCCGGCTACTGCATAGGGCCCCGGCTGCTGCATGGGGCCCCGGCTACCGCTCCGCGAGCACCGCCCGCAGCTGGTCGAGCCCCCAGTCCAGGTCCTCCTTGCTGATCACCAGAGGCGGAGCGATCCGGATCGTCGAGCCGTGCGTGTCCTTCACCAGGACGCCCCGCTCCATCAGCCGCTCCGAGATCTCCCGCCCCGTGCCGTGCGACGGCACGATGTCCACCCCGGCCCACAGCCCCCGGCCGCGCACCGCCGCCACCGCCCCGCCGCCCGTCAGCAGCCCCAGCTCCCGGTGGAGATGGTCGCCCAGCTCCGCCGCCCGCTGCTGGAACTCGCCGGTCCGCAGCATCGCGATGACCTCCAGCGCCACCGCGCAGGCCAGCGGGTTCCCACCGAACGTCGACCCGTGCTCGCCGGGCCGGTGCACGCCCAGCACCGCCGCCGAGGAGACGACCGCCGAGACCGGCACCACCCCGCCGCCGAGCGCCTTGCCGAGCACGTACATGTCCGGCACCACGCCCTCGTGCTCACAGGCGAAGGTCGCGCCCGTCCTGCCGAGCCCCGACTGGATCTCGTCCGCGACGAAGAGCACGTTCCGCGCCCGGGTCAGCTCCCGCACCCCGGCGAGATAGCCCGGCGGCGGCACCAGCACCCCGGCCTCGCCCTGGATGGGCTCCAGCAGCACGGCCACGGTGTTCTCGGTCAGCGCCGCCTCCATGGCGGTGAGGTCCCCGTACGGCACGATCTCGAACCCCGGGGTGTACGGGCCGAAGTCCGCGCGGGCCTCCGCGTCCGTGGAGAAGCTGATGATCGTCGTCGTACGGCCGTGGAAGTTGTTGCCCGCCACGACGATCTTCGCCATGCCGTCCGGCACGCCCTTGACGCGGTACCCCCACTTCCGCGCGGTCTTCACCGCCGTCTCCACCGCCTCCGCGCCGGTGTTCATCGGCAGGACCATCTCCATGCCGCAGAGCGCGGCCAGCTCCGTGCAGAACTCCGCGAACCGGTCGTGGTGGAAGGCCCGGGACGTCAGCGTCACCCTCTCCAACTGGGCTTTGGCGGCGTCGATGAGCCGCCGGTTGCCATGGCCGAAATTGAGTGCCGAGTACCCGGCGAGCATGTCGAGGAAGCGCCGTCCCTCGACATCGGTCATCCACGCGCCCTCCGCCGAGGCGACGACGACGGGCAGCGGATGGTAATTGTGCGCACTGTGGGCTTCCGCCGAGGCGATGGCACTCTCCGTTGTCGACACGGGTCTCTCCGATCCGTCAGGGCAGACTGGCAAAGCTCTGCCGCGTCCGCGGGGCTCGGCCCCACTTTCTTTCGTCCCGCGCAGTCCGGACGATGAAAGCTTTCCCGCGGTGTCGCCCGGCTGAACAGTTTCGAGCTGTCGGTCCCACCTGAGACAATGCTGAACATGGCCTCAGAAAGTCCTCGCGCCCTCTCCGGCATCCAGCCCACCGCGGGCTCGTTCCACCTCGGGAACTACCTCGGTGCGGTGCGCCAGTACGTGGCGCTGCAAGAGACCCACGACGCGTTCTACATGGTCGTGGACCTGCACGCGATCACGATGCCGCAGGACCCCGCCGCGCTGCGCGCCAACACACGGCTGGCCGTCGCCCAACTGCTGGCCGCCGGGCTCGATCCGCAGCGGTGCACGCTCTTCGTCCAGAGCCATGTCCCCGAGCACGCGCAGCTCGCCTGGGTCATGAACTGCATCACGGGCTTCGGCGAGGCCTCCCGGATGACGCAGTTCAAGGACAAGTCCGCCAAGGAGGGCGCGGACCGTGCCACGGTCGGCCTCTTCACGTACCCGATCCTCCAGGTCGCGGACATCCTGCTCTACCAGGCCGACGCCGTCCCGGTCGGCGAGGACCAGCGCCAGCACATCGAGCTGACCCGCGACCTCGCCGAGCGCTTCAACTCCCGCTTCGGAGAGACGTTCACGGTCCCCGCGCCGCACATCGTCAGGGAGGTCGCCAAGATCTACGACCTCCAGGACCCCGCGATCAAGATGAGCAAGTCGGCGTCCACGCCGAAGGGCCTGATCAATCTGCTCGACGAGCCGAAGGCCACCGCGAAGAAGATCAAGAGCGCGGTCACGGACACCGGCACGGAGATCCGCTTCGACGCGGTGGCCAAGCCCGGCGTGAGCAATCTGCTGACGATCTACTCGACCCTCACGGAGACGCCCGTCGCGGATCTGGAGCAGCGGTACGAGGGCAAGGGGTACGGCGCCCTGAAGACGGATCTGGCGGAGGTGATGGTCGAATTCGTCACACCCTTCCGGACCCGCACCCAGGAATATCTGGACGATCCCGAGACGTTGGACGCCGTCCTGGCCGCGGGCGCCGAGAAGGCCCGTGCGGTCGCGGCGGAGACGCTGGCCCAGGCGTACGAGAGAGTGGGGTTCCTGCCCGCCAAGCACTGAGCCAGGTGGCCGGACCGGGTGTCCGGAGGGGCCACGAAGGGGCCACCGTATGGACGAATCCGTGTGACGCGGGTACGTCAGACGGTTACGCCATGTACTGATGCCGGCCCCCGGTCCGGCGAGCGCTGGCCAGCACGGCGGTGCGACCGTCACACTGGCGGGCGGCGGATGCCCGGCAGAACCCGGCGGCACGGAAGCCGCCCCGGACCGGCCCGGAGGCCGGCGCGGGGACCGACCCGGACCGGCCAGCCGGACCGGCACAGACCGGTTCGGACCGACCCCGGACCGACACAGAGACCGACAACAGACCGACAGACCGACAGAGAGACTGAGGAGAACGACGTGGGGACCGTAACGCTCGGCGTTTCGATCGCGGTCCCGGAGCCCTACGGCACTCTGATCCAGGAGCGGCGTGCGGGCTTCGGTGACCCCGCCGCACACTCCATCCCCACGCATGTCACGCTGCTGCCTCCCACCGAGGTGGACACGTCCGCGCTGCCCGCGATCGAGGCGCACCTCGCCGCCGTCGCGGAGGCCGGCCGGCCCTTCCCCATGCGGCTCTCCGGCACCGGTACGTTCCGCCCGCTCTCCCCGGTCGTCTACATCCAGGTCGTCGAGGGCGCCTCGGCCTGCGCCTGGCTCCAGAAGCGGGTCAGGGACTCCTCCGGGCCGCTCGTCCGTGAGCTGCAGTTCCCGTACCACCCGCATGTGACCGTCGCGCACGGCATCACGGAAGAGGCGATGGACCGGGCCTTCGAGGAGCTGTCGGAGTACGCGGCGGAGTGGAGCTGCGCCTCCTTCGCCCTCTACGAGCAGGGCACGGACGGCGTCTGGCGCAAGGTGCAGGAGTACGCGTTCGGTGGCGGTACGGAGACCCCGGGGGTGCCCTCCCAGTCCACCCCCGCCGACCGCCCCGCCTCCCTGAGCCCCTGAGCCTCCGCCCCCGGGCTCCTGAGCGGCCGAGGGCCCGTCAGATGGGGAGCCTGCGGAAGAGCGGACGCGGCAGCAGCCGGAGCGCCGCCGCCAGCACCCGCAGCGCCCCCGGCACCCACACCGTCTCCGCGCCCCGCCGCAGCCCCGCCTCGACCGCCACGGCCACCTCCCCGGGCGTCGCCGCCATCGTCAGGGCCGTCGGCGCCTGCGCCCGGTCCCGGGAGGGCTGCCCGGGCCGCGCCGGCGTCCACGGCCGTACGAAGCCGGGCCGTACGACCATGACCCGCACCCCGGTGCCCTGCATCGCGTCCCCCAGCCCCTGCGTGAACGCGTCGAGGCCCGCCTTGCCCGACCCGTAGAGGAAGTCGGCGCGCCGGGCCCGCTCCGCCGCCACCGACGAGAACACCACGAGCGCGCCGTGCCCCTGGGCCTGCAGCGCCGCCGCGCAGACCAGCCCGGCCGAGACCCCGCCGGTGTAGTTCGTCTGCGCCACCCGCGCCGCCGCCGGCGGATCCGCCTCGTCCCGCGCCTGGTCGCCCGGCACCCCGAAGGCGAGCAGCACCAGACCGACCGGACCCTCGGCGAAGACCTTCCCCAGCGCCTCCGCGTGCGCGCCGGGATCCAGGGCGTCGAACGGGACGGTACGCACCTCCGCGCCCAGCGTCCGCAGCCCGGCCGCGGCGGCCTCCAGCGCGGGGGAGGGGCGGCCCGCCAGCCAGACCGTACGGGCGCCGCGGACGATCAGCCGACGCGCGGTGGCCAGGCCGATCTCCGACGTTCCGCCGAGCAGGAGCAGGGACCGCGGGATACCGGAGGCCTGCGGGATACCGGAGCCGTGGGGGATACCGGAGGCGTGCGAGGTGCCGGAGGCGTCCTTCATCGGTGAGCGCATGGACGCGACCGTATCGCCAGGCTCGCCCCATATCTCACTCTTGAGCGCCTTTGTCGTGATGGCCGCAGGGATACTCGTATGAATGGGGGTAGGGACCTCCGCATGGACTGGCTGAAAAACCTCCCCGTCATCGGCCCGGTCGTGGCGCGTCTGATGCGGACCCACGCCTGGCGCTCGTACGAGAGGCTCGACCGGGTCCACTGGACACGCCTCGCCGCCGCCATCACGTTCATCAGCTTCATCGCGCTCTTCCCGCTGATCACCGTGGGCGCGGCGATCGGCGCCGCGCTGCTGAGCCAGGGGCAGCTCGACCGGCTCCAGGAGAGCATCGCGAAGCAGGTGCCCGGCATCTCGCAGCAGCTCGACCTCAACGCCCTCGTCGCCAACGCGGGCACCGTCGGGGTGGTGGCCGGCGCGCTGCTGCTCCTCACCGGCATCGGCTGGATCGGCTCGATGCGGGAGTGCCTGCGGGCCGTCTGGGAGCTGGAGGACCCGCAGGACGGCAACCCGATCCTGCTCAAGGCCAAGGACGCCGTGGTCCTGCTGGGCCTCGGCGCGGCAGGGCTCGCCTCGGTCGGCGCCTCGTGGCTCGGCTCGACGGCCGTCGGCTGGAGCGCCGAGCAGCTCTCCATCCCCCGGGGCGGGGCGGGCGGCGTACTCCTGCAGGCCGCCGCCCTCGCGGTCGCGGTCGTCGCCGACTTCCTGCTCCTCCTCTACGTCCTGACCCTGCTGCCCCGCGTCCATCCGCCGCGCCGCCGCCTCGTCGTCGCCGCGCTGCTCGGGGCCGTCGGCTTCGAACTGCTGAAGCTGCTGCTCGGCGGCTACATGAGCGGCGTGGCGACGAAGAGCCTGTACGGCGCGTTCGGGGTGCCGGTGGCGCTGCTGCTGTGGATCAACTTCACGGCGAAGCTGCTGCTGTTCTGCGCCGCCTGGACGGCGACGGGCGGCAAACCGGCGGCGGAGCCGGAGCGGACGGAGTCCGGCGACGACGGCGACGGCGACGGGGGCAGGGGCGGCGACGGCGGCAGGGGCGGCGACGGCGGCAAGGAGGCGTACGGGGGTGCTACGCGCGCGGGCGGCGCCGGACCAGGTCGGGCAGCGGCCAGCGCCGGTTGACCAGATACGCCGTACCCGCGAGCAGGACCAGCGCCCCGCCCGTGATGCCGAGCGCGACCCCGGCCCCGCCCGTACCGCCGCTGTTCGCCGCCGCCACGGGCCGGCCGTCGTGGCCGGCACTGTCATCGGATCCCACCTGCGTGGGGTTCGGCGACGCGTTCGTACGGGCCGACTTCGGCGGCACCAGCACCCCCACCGGCTTCACCTTGCCGCTCGCCGTGAACCCCCAGTCCAGCAGCCGGGCCGTCTCCTGGTAGACCGCGTGGGCCTCCGTGGACGACGGGTTCATGACCGTGACCAGCAGCTTCTTGCCGTCGCGCTCGGCGACCCCGGTGAAGGTGTTCCCCGCGTGGGTGGTGCTGCCGTTCTTGACGCCCGCGATGCCCCGGTACTGGGCGACACCGCCCGCGCCGGTCAGCAGCCGGTTGGTGTTCTGGATCTCGAAGTTCTCCCGTACCGGCTTGAAGCCCTCCTTCTTCTCGCCCTCCTTGGGCTTCGAGAACTCGCCGGGGAACTTGGCCGTCTGCGTCGAGCTGTACTCCCGGAACTCCTTCTTCTGGAGGCCGGAACGGGCGATCAGCGTCAGGTCGTACGCGCTGGAGACCTGGCCCTTCTCGTCGTAACCGTCGGGCGTGACCACGTGCGTGTCCAGCGCCTGCAACTCCTCGGCCTGCGCCTGCATCTCGCCGACCGTCTTCTCCACCCCGCCGTTCATGGCGGAGAGCACATGGACGGCGTCGTTGCCGGAGCGCAGGAACACCCCCAGCCACAGGTCGTGGACGGTGTACGTGAGGTTCTCCTTCACCCCGACCAGGCTGCTGCCCGCGCCCACGCCCGCGAGGTCGGTGTTGGTCACCTTGTACTCCTCCGTCGCGGACAGCTTGGGCAGCAGCGTGTCCGCGAAGAGCATCTTGAGCGTGGAGGCCGGCGGCAGCCGCCAGTGCGCGTTGTGCGACGCCAGTACGTCGCCGGTCTCGGCGTCCGCGACGATCCAGGACCGGCCGCTCAGCTTCTTGGGCAGCACCGGCACGCCCGCGCCGAGATTCACCTGCGTCCCCGCCTTGCCGAGCAGCGCCCCGCCCACGGTGGACATCGAGGCGGGCGGCTGGGGCTGCTGCTTGCCGGACGCGCCGGCGGCGTCGGACCCGCTGTCCGCGGAGGCCGCGGGTGCCTCGGGCGTCGCGGGGACCGCGTAGGCCGCCGAGGCGGGCAGCACGGTCAGAACAGGCAGCAGGGCGGCGGTGAGGACCGTCACAGCGGTCTTTTTCAGAGCGGGCACGACCGAGAACGTACATGCCCCGGCCATGGACACAGACACCGGCGGAACTCCCGGACCCCGCTGCCGCCGCCCGGAGGGCGACGGCGATACTGAATCCATGAAGCTCAGCCGCCCCGTGTCCTGGTTCCTGCTCGCGTTCGGGGTCTGGAGCTGGTTCATCTGGATCACTTTCGTGAAAAATCTCTGGCAGGACGGCAGCGGGCTCGCTTTCGACGACGCCGGCGACCCGACGGGATATTTCTGGGTGCACCTGACGCTCGCCGTCGTGTCCTTTCTTCTGGGGACGGCGATCGGCGTGCTCGGGTTCCGTGGCGTCCGCGCACTCCGGCGCGAACAGCCTGAACAACAGGTATAGGGGCGGGGTCTCTTCGTGGTTGTCGTAGTCGTTCTGGCGGTGCTCGCGGTTGTCGCGGTGCTGGTCGCGGCGCACTGGTACGTGTGGCGGCGCCTGGTGCGCGACACGACGGCGGCGCCCGGGCCCGCCCGCAGACTGGGAACGGTTGCGATTATTCTGCTGCCAGTTCTCTCGGTCGGCGCTATGACTTCGAGTCGTTCCGAGGCACCGTTCCTGCTCCAGCAGGCCCTGGCCTGGCCGGGGTTCCTGTGGCTGGCGACGCTGCTGTACCTGGTGCTGGCACTGGCGGTGGCGGAAATCGGGCGCCCGTTGCTGCGCCGCTACCTGGCCCGGCGGGACACGGCGGAAAACACACCGGAGCCCACTACTCCGACAGGGCAACGGGAACCGGCCGCGACCGCGACGACGCCTGCCGCGACCGAGAAGGCGCCTGCCGCCGCCGGGACGACGCCTTCCGTCGCTGAGGAAACCCCGGCCGCCGCTGAGGAAACGCCGGGCACGGCCACCGTCACCGCCACCGCCTCCATCCCCGTCTCCGCACCCCCTTCCTCCACCGCGTCCACCGCGACCACCGCTTCCACCGCGCCCACGGGCCCCTCCCGCCGGCTCTTCGTCTCCCGCGTCGTCGGCGGCGCCGCCGCCACCGCCGGGCTCGCCACCGTCGGGTACGGCACGTACGGCGTCCTGCGCGGCCCCCGCGTCAAGCGCGTCACCGTCCCGCTCGCCAAGCTGCCGCGCTCCGCCCACGGCTTCCGTATCGCCGTCGTCAGCGACATCCACCTCGGCCCGATCCTGGGCAGCGGCCACTCCCGGCGCATCGTCCACGCGATCAACTCCACCCGGCCCGACCTGATCGCCGTCGTCGGCGACATGGTCGACGGCAGCGTCCAGGACCTGGGCCCGGCCGCCGAACCCCTCGCCGGTCTGGAGGCGCGGCACGGCTCCTTCTTCGTGACCGGCAACCACGAGTACTTCTCGGGCGCCGCCGCCTGGGTCGACCACGTACGCGAGCTGGGCATGCGGCCCCTGGAGAACGAGCGCGTCGAGATCGCCGGATTCGATCTCGCCGGGGTCAACGACATCGCGGGCGAGAGCGAGGGCGACGGCCCCGACTTCGTGAAGGCGCTCGGGGACCGCGACCAGGCCAGGGCCTCCGTGCTCCTCGCGCACCAGCCCGTCGTCATCCACGACGCCGTACGCCACGGCGTCGACCTCCAGCTCTCCGGCCACACCCACGGCGGCCAGGTCTGGCCCGGCAGCCTCCTCGCGGGCTTCGCCAACCCCACCGTCGCCGGTCTGGAGCGGTACGAGGACACCCAGCTCTACGTGTCGCGCGGCGCGGGTGCCTGGGGCCCGCCGGTACGGGTCGGGGCGCCCTCCGACATCACCGTCGTCGAACTGGCCTCGCGCCAGGCGTGACCCCCGGGGTGGGGAGGGGCGGGGCCCGGTGCCCCGCCCCTCCCCACCCCCTTTTTTTCATGGCTCCGAACCGGCCATTTCCACAGTTGCCAACAGCTACTCACCGGTTGTCTCGACTTAACGCGACTGTTTCCCGCAAGAGCCCCCATTTCTCTTCCACAGGTGGAGACCTGTGTGGTTGGGTATGCGCCATCGCGGTCAGGGGTGGGCGCGACAGAGGGGCACAGCGATGCGTTCGGTCCGGGTACGGATACTCATCACATGTCTGGTTCTGGCGGTCGCGGGCGTGGGCGGCTGGCAGCTGCTTCCGGCCAACCGGGCGGAGCCGAAGGCGATCACCGTCGGTACGACGGACGTCGTCTCGTCGCTCGACCCGGCGGGGGCGTACGACGCGGGCTCCTGGGCGCTGTTCAGCAACATCTACCAGTCGCTGCTCACGTTCAAGCCCGCCTCGGTCACCCCCGTACCGGACGCGGCCCGCTCCTGCGCCTTCACCGGTACGGAACTCACCACCTACCGCTGCGAGCTGCGGGACGACATCACCTTCCCCAGCGGCGCGCGGATGACAGCGGAGGACGTCAAGTACTCCTTCGACCGCGTCCTGGCCATCAAGGCGGACGCCGGCCCCGCGCCCCTCTTCGCCACGCTCAAGTCGGTGACCGCGAAGGGCCGGACCGTCACCTTCCAGCTCCGCTCCCGTGACGCGACGTTCCCGCTCAAGGTGGCCACCGGGGCGGGCTCGATCGTCGACCGCACCCAGTACCCGGCGGACGCGCTGCTCGACGGCGACGTGACCGGCGGTACGGGACCGTACCGCCTCGACCGCTACCTGCCGGGCTCCTCCGCCCACCTGGAGCCCAACACCCGCTACCGGGGCGCGATCGAGGAGACCGGCGGCCCGGTGGACATCGAGTACTTCAAGACCTCCGACGCCCTCGCCACCGCCTGGCAGGCCGGCACGGTCGATGTCACCCACCGCCAGCTCCCGCCGTCCGAGATCGCCACGCTGGAGGGCGGGTCCGACGGCGGTCGGGTCAACGAGTCCGACAGCGCCGCCATCCGCAACCTCGTCCTCAACACACGGTCCGGATCGCCGTTGGCCGACAAGGCGGTGCGCCAGGCGGTCGCCGCCGTGATCGACCGGCCCAGGATCGTCTCCGACGTGTACGAGTCGACGGTCGAACCCCTCTACTCACTGATCCCGCAGGGCATCACCTCCCACAGCACCCCGTTCTTCGACACCTACCCGGAGCCGGACACGGAGCGCGCCCGCACCCTCCTGGAGGACGACGCGGACGTGCGGATACCGGTCAGCCTCACCCTCGGATACGCGCAGGGCGGCGCGGCGGAGCCGGAGGCCGCCGAACTGCGCCGGCAGCTCGAAGCGACCAAGCTGTTCAAGGTGAAGGTGGTCGAGAAGGAGTGGACGCAGTTCCAGAAGAGCTACTCCGGCGGCGAGTTCGACGCGTACACCATCGGCTGGGTGCCGGACTTCCCCGACCCCGACAACTTCATCCAGCCCCTCATCGGACGCGACTCGATCCTGCACAACGGCTACGCGAGCGAGCAGACCGACGAGCTGATCCGCTCGACGCAGCAGTACGGCGAACGGGGGCGCGCCGCCGAGGACTTCAAGTCCCTCCAGCGCGTGGTGGCCGAGGACGTGCCGATCGTGCCGCTCTGGCAGAAGAAGGACTACGTCCTCAGCGGCGAGGACGTGACCGGCGCGCAGTACCTCTCGGACGGCACGGGCGCCTGGCGGCTGTGGCGGCTCGGCCGGCTCTGACCGGCCGGTTCAGCTCTCCTTCCGGAGCACGCCGTTGTCCTTGCGGGCGGCGGCGGCCCGGGCCATGCCGGGCAGGAACTCCGTGACCAGCTCCTGCAGTTCGCGTACGAGCGGCCTCAGCACCCGGAAGCGGGAGAGCGCGGTGCCGCGCGCGATCAGCCGGGCGCCGCGCAGGGCGAGCCGGTGGGACCGCTCGCACCCCTCCGAGCGGTCGTAGACCCAGTACAGCACCAGACCCATCTGGGCCAGCCACATCAACTCCGGCAGCGAGTCGGCGAGTTCCGGGTCCATCTTGGTGCCGGACCCGGCCAGCACCGCGTGGTGCACGGAGATGGCCGCCTCCCGGGTGGGTTCCGACTCGGGGGAGAAGGGGCTCAGCGGGCTGTCCGGGTCGGCGGCGTTCCTGAAGAACTGCGCCGAGAACTCGTGGTACGGCTCCGCGATCTCCAGCCACGCCGTCAGCACCCCGCCGAGGCGCGCCTCCAGACCGGTCTCCCGGTCGAGCACGGGCCTGATCGCCGCCCGGTGCTCCGTGGCGATCCGGTCGTAGAAGCCCTGGACGAGATGTTCCTTGGAGGAGAAGTAGTAGTACGCGTTCCCGACGGAGACCCCGGCCTCCTGCGCGATGGCCCGCATCGTCGTCCGGTCGTAACCGCGCTCCTGGAAGAGCCGCAGCGCCGTTTCGAGGATGAGCGTGCGGGTCTGCTCGCTCTTGGACACGGCGGGGGCCCTGACGTCCTTCCGGCCTCTCTGGTCCTTCTGGTCCTTCACACTGCCCGAGCCTAGTGGGACGACGGACCGGGCCCGGCGCCGCCACCTGGACGCGGCTCAGGAGGCGGTGAATTCGCCTCCGCGTACGGCGTGGATGAAGGTGCTGAAGGTGGCGTGGGGGAAGGCGAGGTGGGGGGCTTCGGGGGTCTTGGAATCCCGGACGGGGACGGTGCGGGGGATGCCGTCGGCCACCTCGACACACTCGCCGCCGTTGCTCTGGCTGAAGGAGGAACTCCGCCAGTTCTCTTCGGGGATGAAGGCGGGATTCGTCATGAGTAGCAGTCCTTCATGATGGAGCCGATCATTTCTGCCGACTCGTGCGGCGAGAGAGCTGTTGCCTTGAGCAGATCATAGGCATCGTTTGCGGCCACCACATCATCAGTGTCCGCCAGAAGGTAGCCCCGGGGGAACCCATCGACATGGACCACGTCGGCAGCTCCTTCGCCGAACGACAACAGGCCAAACGGGCTGGCCGCGATGTGGTTGGTGGTGCGGGTCGGCACGATCTGGACGACGTGCGGTGGCTTGTCCGCCAGATCCCGGAGGTGGGAGAGCTGTTCGTACATCACGGTCTCGCTGCCTACGGTGTTTCGCAGAACGAACTCGTTCAGGACGAGCCACAACCGGGTTGGTTTCTCTCGCTCAAGGATGCGTTGCCGTTCTGTGCGAGCCGTGACGAGATCTTCGAGGTTGACCGGACGGCCGGCGCGCAGCACCGTCCGCGCGTACTCCTCCGTCTGCGCGATGCCGGGCACCAACAAGGGGTGGAACATGTGCAATGAGGTCGCGGTCCACTCCAGTTCCACGTACCTGCGGAACCACGGCGGAAAGGCCCACCGCAAAGCAAGCGGCCAGAGCCTGACGAACCGCCCGTTGGCATGCGGGAACACCCGGTCGCACGCCTCCGCGAAGTTCAACGGCGGTACTTGTGTCCCGGATTCGATCTTCGCCACGAGCGAGTAGCTGCAGCACGCCTCCTTGCCCAGCGCCTCGCGCGTCATGCCCAGGCGTTCACGGTCCAGCCGGACCTCGGCGCCGAAATGGGCGAGAGGGGAGACGGTCGGGTCGGCCGTCTCCCCGGTTTCGTCTTCGACAGTCACTCGAACCCCCGAATGATCATTGGACGCCTTCCGCGGTCCAGCCTGCCCCTCTGTTGGGCACGCTTGCCGGTGCCGAAGCTTGAGTACGGAAAGCGAGCGTTTGATAACGGAAGGTACATCCCCATGTGTGAGCAAGCCACCGGTACGAGCGTGAACGACTCGGACGAGTTGGCCGCACTGATCGAGAGCGGAGGCTTCTGGCGCCTCGTGCCCGACTGGGTTCCCCGGCGATTCGCCCCGCCCACGCGAGAGAACTCCACACAGGCCCTAGGGAGGCCGGAATGACGGGCAGCGAGGTGCGACAGCGCCTGTCCACGCTGATCGCGACCTTCGGGGTCGACGGCACACTCGTGGTACGGAAGGGCTCCGGCGCGGAGGGCGCCGATCTGGCGCCCGGGTCGGCGCTGAAGTGGCCGCCGTGCCGGTGCGGCAGCCCGAAGTGCCCGGACTACGAACCGTCGCCCCCGCCCTGACCCGCACCCGGCGGAAGGCGGATCGGGTGTGCGGGCTTCGTTACATGGCGCTCAGGGACCGGGCGTAACTGATCTGGCTCATGACCATCTGGAACGTTCCCGCGTCGTTGGCCGGGATCATCGCCGCGTGGTGCTTGCCGCCGCTGGTCACCGTCACCTGGATGAAGCCGGTCGTCGTCTTCTCCTTCATCAGGAGGAAGAGCAGACCCAGCAGACAGAAGATGAAGAAGATGATCGCCAGGATGATGGCGTGCGTCGGGATCTTCTCCTCCGTGCGGGACATGTCCGTCGCGTTCCAGACCGCGCCCCGCAGCGGCAGCGTGCCCGACGGCGTGATGATCGAGTCGCCCACGACCGTGATGTCACCGAGCGTCACCAGTGGTGCACCGGCCTGACCGCCCATCGGCACGGGGTGCGGTGCGCCCGTCTGCGGCGGGTAGCCGTATCCCGGAGGGGTGAACGACTGGCCATCGGCGAGGGTCGGGGGCGGGAAGTTGTACTGCGGGGCACCCGCCGCGGGCGTGCCCGGTGCCGGCGTGCCGGGTGCCGGCGCGCCGGGCTGCTGGGCCGGACCCCACCTGTACTCTCCGTCGCCGTACGGATTCGGCTCACTCATGTTCATTCCCCGCTTCCCCGGGCCCGGTGGGCCTACTCGGCTTTCCGGAACCGATCCTGACACATCAAAGGCCCGTTCCCGTACGGGGTGCGTAACGGAAACGGGCCTTTGGACGGCGGTGGTCAGAAACGGCGCGTGATCAGCGCGCGCTTGACTTCCTGGATCGCCTTCGTGACCTCGATACCGCGCGGGCAGGCGTCCGTGCAGTTGAACGTCGTGCGGCAACGCCACACGCCGTCCTTGTCGTTGAGGATCTCCAGGCGCTGCTCGCCCGCCTCGTCACGCGAGTCGAAGATGAAGCGGTGCGCGTTGACGATCGCGGCCGGGCCGAAGTACTGGCCGTCGTTCCAGAACACCGGGCAGGACGACGTGCACGCGGCGCACAGGATGCACTTGGTGGTGTCGTCGAAGCGCTCGCGGTCCTCGGCGGACTGCAGGCGCTCCCGCGTCGGCTCGTTGCCGCTGGTGACCAGGAAGGGCATCACGTCGCGGTACGCCTGGAAGAACGGGTCCATGTCGACGATGAGGTCCTTGAGGACCGTCAGCCCCTTTATGGCCTCGATGGTGACCGGCTTGGTGACCGCGCCGCTCTTGTCCGTCGAGACGATGTCCTTGATCAGCGTCTTGCACGCCAGCCGGTTACGGCCGTTGATCCGCATCGCGTCGGAGCCGCAGATGCCGTGGGCGCAGGAACGCCGGAACGTGAGCGTTCCGTCGACATCCCACTTGATCTTGTGGAGGGCGTCGAGCACGCGCTCCTTCGGGTCGATGTCGATCCGGAAGTCCTGCCACTCGGCCTCCGCGGAGACCTCGGGGTTGAACCGGCGGATCCGGAACGTGACCGCGATGAGGTGCGAGGAGGTGGAGTCCGCCTCCAGCGCGTCGAGCTTGTCCAGGGTCGGGGTAGCCATCAGTACTTACGCTCCATCGGCTGGTAGCGGGTCTGGACGACCGGCTTGTAGTCGAGACGGATGGACTCGTTGCCGTCGTCGCCGACCTCGCGGTACGCCATGGTGTGGCGCATGAAGTTCACGTCGTCACGGTTGGGGAAGTCCTCGCGGTAGTGACCGCCGCGCGACTCCTTGCGGGCGAGCGCGGAGACGGCCATCACCTCGGCCAGGTCGAGCAGGTTGCCCAGCTCGATGGCCTCCAGCAGGTCCGTGTTGAACCGCTTGCCCTTGTCCTGGACGGACACGTTCAGGTAGCGCTCGCGCAGCTCGGCGATCTTCTCGACGGCCGTCTTGATGGTCTGCTCCGTACGGAACACCATCACGTTGGCGTCCATGCACTCCTGGAGCTCCAGGCGCAGCGCGGCGACCCGCTCCTTGCCCGTGGACGCGCGCAGCCGCTCGACCTGGGCCTCGACCAGCGACGCCGGGTCCTCGGGAAGCTCGACGTAGTCGTTCTTCGCGGCGTACTCGGCCGCGGCGATGCCCGACCTGCGGCCGAAGACGTTGATGTCGAGCAGCGAGTTGGTGCCGAGGCGGTTGGCGCCGTGCACCGACACGCAGGCCACCTCGCCGGCCGCGTACAGCCCGGGGACGACCGTCGTGTTGTCGAGGAGGACCTCGCCCTGGACGTTGGTGGGGATGCCGCCCATGGCGTAGTGCGCGGTCGGCTGGATCGGGATCGGGTCCGTGTACGGCTCGATGCCCAGGTAGGTCCGCGCGAACTCGGTGATGTCGGGCAGCTTCGCGTCGAGCTGCTCCGGCGGCAGGTGCGTCAGGTCCAGGTAGACGTGGTCGCCCTCGGGACCGCAGCCGCGGCCCTCGCGGATCTCCGTGTAGATGGAGCGCGAGACGACGTCACGCGAGGCGAGGTCCTTCATGACGGGCGCGTACTTCTCCATGAAGCGCTCGCCGTCCTTGTTGCGGAGGATGCCGCCCTCACCGCGGGCGCCCTCCGTCAGCAGGATGCCCATGCGCCAGATGCCCGTCGGGTGGAACTGGAAGAACTCCATGTCCTCCAGCGGCAGTCCGCGGCGGTAGCACGCGGCCTGGCCGTCACCGGTCAGGGTGTGCGCGTTGGAGGTCACCTTGAAGAACTTGCCGGTGCCGCCGGACGCGTAGATGACCGACTTCGCCTGGAAGACGTGGATCTCGCCGGTGGCCAGCTCGTACGCGACGACGCCGGCCGACTTCTTGACCCCGTCGACCTCGGTGAGGAGCTGGTCCAGGACGTAGAACTCGTTGAAGAACTCCACGCCCTCCTTGACGCAGTTCTGGTACAGCGTCTGGAGGATCATGTGGCCCGTGCGGTCCGCGGCGTAGCAGGACCGGCGGACCGGCGCCTCGCCGTGGTTACGGGAGTGGCCGCCGAAGCGGCGCTGGTCGATGGTGCCGTCCGGGGTGCGGTTGAACGGCAGGCCCATCTTCTCCAGGTCGAGGACCGCGTCGATGGCCTCCTTCGCCAGGATCTCGGCGGCGTCCTGGTCGACCAGGTAGTCGCCGCCCTTGATCGTGTCGAAGGTGTGCCACTCCCAGTTGTCCTCCTCCACGTTGGCGAGCGCGGCGGCCATGCCGCCCTGCGCCGCGCCCGTGTGGGAGCGGGTCGGGTAGAGCTTCGTCAGCACCGCCGTACGGCTGCGCTTGGTCGACTCGATGGCCGCGCGCATCCCGGCGCCGCCGGCGCCGACGATGACGGTGTCGTACTTGTGGATCTTCATAGGTCTCGTCTGCCCCGGCTCTAGCGGATGTTCGGGTCGAAGGTGAAGATCACCAGCGAGCCCAGAAGGATGGTGAACACCGTGGCGGTGTACAGCAGGCCCTTGAGCCACAGGCGCGTGTTGGGGCGCTCCGCGTAGTCGTTGATGATCGTGCGGAGGCCGTTGGCGCCGTGCAGCATCGCCAGCCAGAGCATCAGCAGATCCCAGACCTGCCAGAACGGCGAGGCCCAGCGGCCGGCCACGAAGGCGAAGCCGATCTTGGACACGCCGCCGTCCAGTACGAGCTGGATGAGCAGGTGGCCGATGACCAGGACGACGAGGACGACCCCGGAGAGCCGCATGAAGAGCCATGCGGCCATCTCGAAGTTGCCGCGGGTCGACTTCGGGGTCTTGCCGGTGCGCTTGCGGGGCGGCTCGATCACGGGAGCCGGGTGCTCCACGCTGTAGAGGCTCTCGCCCTCCGCCTCGACGGGGCTGATCGCGGAAGTGGTGTCGGTCGACATCGGTCTCTCAGCTCCCGAAGACTTCGCGTACGGCGTGGCCGAGCACGGGGTAGAGGGCACCGACCATCAGGACGACCCAGATGCCCACGACGGACCAGAGCATCTGCTTCTGGTAGCGGGGGCCCTTGGACCAGAAGTCCACGGCGATGACACGCAGGCCGTTGAGCGCGTGGAAGAGAATCGCGGCCACCAGGCCGTATTCGAGCAGCGCCACGAGCGGTGTCTTGTAGGTCGCCACCACGTCGTCGTACGCCTCTGGTGAGACGCGGACGAGAGCGGTGTCCAGTACGTGTACGAACAGGAAGAAGAAGATGAGCACGCCGGTGACTCGATGAGCCACCCACGACCACATTCCTTCCCGGCCGCGGTACAGCGTTCCAGCCGGCACGGAAAAACCCTCCGGGAGCGGGGATCGGGGCCGGCCGCCATCTTCTACTCAATCAAGCACAGTGGTGTCGGTCGCGCCCGGCCGGGTACGGTCCACCGGCCCCGGCAATGGTAGCGACGACTTGTCGGTTCCTCCGCGCGGGGTCCATAGATGTGATCAAACAGGCAATCAAACAGCCACGGACGGGCTATCGCTCCACCCTGAACAGCCTGGTCGTCCCGGGCGGCCCGCGGGCCGGGACGCGGACCGGCCCGTCGCCTGGCCGGGCAGCGCCCCGGGCTCCGGCGCCGAGAGCAGCCGGACGATCCGGCCCCGGGCGCACCGCCGCAGCTCGTCGGCGGAGACGGAGCGCTCCAGGTCGGGATCGTGCGAGAGCCGGGCGCGGATACCGGCCAGGACATGGTCGAGCTGCTCCTCGGGCCGGTGGCCGTCGAGGCTGATCACGAAGGCGTGGCCGAAGCTGCTCTCGTACGCGGCGTGCGCGGCGTGCAGCGCGGTCCTGGCGGCGGGCGGCGCGGGGTGCGGCGGCACGGCGGAGGACTCGGCGGCGAGCGCCTCGGCGAGGTCGGGCACGGGGAGGTCGTACCCCGCCTCGTCGGAGGCGGCGAGCAGGGAATCGAGATCGGGGTACGGGCGGTGCGCGGCGACGCGCTGGGCCCAGCGGCGGCTGCCGCAGCACGTGAGCAGCGCGGCCACGGCGTCGGCCCCCGGGGCGGCGTTGAAGCGGTCGAGGCCGGTGGGACGGTCGGTGCTGTTGGGGTGGCCGGTGCCGTTCGGGTGGCCGGCGTCTGGTGCGCGGGACAGCGGAGGCTCCTCGAACGCGGTGGGTCGGCAGCGGTCGGGCCCGTACCCCTGGGGCGGGTGCCGAGGGGATGGGGCGTGATGTGACCATCGGACGGGTCGGGTGGTGAAGGGTGGCGGGTGGTACGACAGGGGCGTCTGGCGTGGACACCTGTCACCGGTGCTCACACGCGCGACCTGCACATACGACCCGCACAAAGTCAGACGTGATCGCACACGAAATGGTTGAGCTCGAAGGGGCAGATGCGTCGTAAACGTTATCGATGCCTTGAGCGAGACGTCCGACAACTGCACGAAATTCACCCGGATGGGAGAGTTTCGGCGCGCGGAATGGACGCCGCCGTGGGACCTTCGCCGTAATCGTGTCGTGCTTATGCCGTACATCCGCACATGGGAGGTTTGAGTGATGTGGTCATCCCCGGGTATCCGGGCCGCCGGCGCGGCGGCCGTAGCCCTGGCCACCGCCGTCACCGTCGGGGGGTGCTCCGGGAGCGGGAACGCCGGCTCCTCGGACGACAGCACGGACCGCTCCGCCGCGAGCGCCGCGGCCACGCCGTCACCCACACGGTCCTACCCGCTCTCCACCGCACCGGAGGTCATACCCTCCGTGCGCAAGCACGAGGCGGCCCGAGGGCCCGGCTGGAAGCCGGGGCCCGACAGCGGCGTCGTCATAGCCAAGGGCAGTGAGGGGCTGGCCGACGAGGGGAAGCTGCTCTCCCAGGAGCTGAAGATCTCCTACCGGGGCGCGGCCGCCGCCCGGGCCGGCGACGTGGAGCTGGCGCTCGCGAGCGGCAGCGGCGCCGCCGAGTCGTACACCCTCACCGCCCGTGACGACAAGGTGCGGATCACCGGCCCGGACGAGGCCGGGGTCTTCTACGGCACCCGCACGCTCAAGCAGTCCGTACGGGCCGCCGGTGTGATGCCGGAAGGCGTCGTACGGGACGCGCCGGCCTTCCCGCAGCGCGGGCTCAACCTCGACATCGCCCGCAAGTACTACACGCCGGGCTGGATCGAGGACCGGCTGCGCGAGATGGCAGACCTCAAGCTCAACCAGCTGGGCCTGCACTTCTCCGACGACCAGGGCTTCCGGATCGAGTCCACGACCCACCCCGAGGTCGTCTCCCAGCAGCACCTCACCAAGGCCCAGGTCCGCCAGATCCTGGCGCTCGCCGACCGGCTGCACATCACCGTCGTCCCGGAGATCGACTCCCCCGGACACCTCGGCGCCGTGATGCGCCCGCACCCCTCCCTCCAGCTCCGCAACGTCAACGGGAAGCCGACCCAGGGCGCGATCGACATCTCGCAGCCCGCGGCCGCGAAGATCGTGGACGACCTCCAGAGCGAGTTCGCCCAGCTCTTCCCCGGCCGGTGGTGGAACCTCGGCGCCGACGAGTACCAGGCGCTGGTGGTCTCCAACCCCGAGGCGTCGTACCCGAAGCTGGCCGAACTGGCGGTCCAGAAGTACGGCCCCAACGCGCGCATCCAGGACCTGACCACGGCCTGGACGAACGACCGGGGCGCGGCGCTCGGCCCGTACGGCAAGAAGCTCAAGGTCTGGAACGACGGCCTGTTCAAGGGCGGCGTCGTGAAGGCGAACCCGGACATGGAGGTTCAGTACTGGACGGGCAGGGAACTCGGGGCGCGCGAGCCGGTCGAGTACCTGAGCGAGGGGCGCAAGGTCGTGAACTTCAACGACGAGTACCTCTACTACGTGCTCGGCCAGCCGAACAACTTCGTCTACCCGACGGGCAAGCGGATCTACGAGCAGTGGACGCCGCTGGTCCTGCGCGGCACGAAGCCGGTGCCCGCGAAGTACCTGCCGCAGATCCAGGGCGGGGTGTTCGCGATCTGGGGCGACTTCCCGAACGCGCAGACACAGGACCAGGTCGCCCAGGGCATCCGGCTGCCCCTGGCGGCGGTGGCGCAGAAGACGTGGAACCCGGACAAGCCGCCGCTGAGCTGGAGCGCGTTCACGGCGCTCGCGGACAAGCTGGGCGTCTGAACCGTCCGGACCGTCTCTGAATCGTCCGGACGGCGGGGGCCCCGGACGGTCCGGGCCACCACCGGCCCGGACCGTCCGGGCCACCACAGGTCCGGACCGTCCGGACCGTCCGGACCACCGGAGCGGCCGGAATCCTGTGGACAGGGCGCCCGCGGGCACATATGTTCCCCGGGCGCCCGGGGTGGGCGCAGGACAGGCCCGCAGGGCCTTGGGCGGGCCCGCTCCGGGCCCCGGGGGGTTGACGTCACCGGGATTCTCCGAGGATGCCCCGGCCTTCAGGTCGGGGAGGAATCGGACTCCTGCGGAGCAGGGCAGGAAACGGGGTTTCGCCTCCAGGGCGAAAGACCGCCCGCATCGTCGGATACCCTGGATGTCGTGCGTTGCGAGAACCAAGCGCGTACGACGTGTTGAGCGAGAACCAAGCCAACACGACGGTCACTTTGCTTTGCTGTGCAAACCGGGCAGGTTCCGTCCCGGCTGGTGCTGAGGGAGTAAGACCTTTCAGGTTGTCAACCTGTGAGGCTTCCTGAGTCAGGAATCCCCCTGCTTTAGCTGGGGGAGGGTTCAAATGCTGTGTTCCCAGTGCCGCCCGCGCGAGAGCCGCGACCACCACGGAAGGCCACTGCGCCGAGTGCGCCGCGGCCCGGTGGAGCGCCGGGCTGCGGCTCGCCTCGCCGGTCGGCCTGGGCACGGCGCTGGTCGCCCTGTTCTGCGCCGTCATCGCCGCCGACCTCTTCTCGCTGCTGGCCGGGGCCCGGGTGCACGGGCTGATGACCGATGTCGTCAACGAGGACTTCGACGCCTTCACCGACGAGGACCTGGACCGCGCCGACCTGCTCCACGCCGCCTCCGGGGTGGTGCAGTTCGCCACGGTGGTCGCGACGGCCGTGGTCTTCCTCGTCATGCAGCACGCGAAGGCGACCGGCGCCCCGGCCTGACCCGCCTCGGCGGTATCCCCGGACGCGGCCATTGGAAGATGGTTGATGCATGCATGGGTGTTCCACGGCCTATGGGTGGTCTACGCGCGATCTCGGAGTGACGTTTTCCGGATGATTGACGCAGTACTGGTCAGTACAGCGTCCGTGACAGGAGACGTCCATGAGTCTGGTGAAACTGATCGCGCAAGCGGACGAGCGCGGCCTGGCCGCGAGCGGCCTCGCCTGCCTCGACCGGTGCCTGCCGCCGGGTGCCGGGGAGGCCGAGCCGCTGCGGCCGCTGTGGGCGGGCGCCGCCGCGGGCGCGGACGAGTGGCCGGCCCGGCTGGCGGAGGCGCGGGACGGCTTGGACGCGGTCATCGCGGCGGAGTCGGCACCGGAGCCGGATCCGGTCCCGGCTCCGGGTGGAGCGGCGGGCGACGGATCCGGGGCCGGTACGGGCGTCACGCTCGCGCTCGTACGGACGCTGCTCGGCTCCGCGCCGTCCCGGTGGGAGGCCGAGCCGCTGCGGGCGTGGGCGGACACCTGCTCCGTGGTGGCGCTGGAGATCCATCAGAAGCTCGACGTGGTCGGCGAGAGCGGCAGCGCCGCGGCCGCGGAGTGGCTGGCACGGTGCCGCGAGGACCCGGCGGCCGTGGCCGACGCGGTGGACGGCGCGGAGGGCGGCGATGGCGTCGGCCCGCTGGTCGCCGGGGAACTGCGGCGCCAGATCCGGATCCTGGAGATCCTCTCCGAGCCGACGGGCGCCGCGGGCGCGGGCGCGATGCGCCGGGCGATGGACCTGTCGACCGAGGGCCAGCGTGTGCTGCGTGCGGTGGTCTCGCGCAGGGCGCGGGCACGGAACTGACGGCGGCGGTGGGGCGGCCGTGCGTCGGCCGATGGGGCGTTCGTCGCCCGACCGGCGCCCGGCACCCCGGTCAAGCGGGTCGTACGGCCGTGAACGTAACGTACCGTCGTCGCGGCCATCAGCGGAGCCTGCCGAGGCCGGGTAGGAAGCGGCCGGTGCGGGCGGTGTACTGGTGCCAGGCGATGCCGTGGATGCGTTCCAGGTAGGGCTCTTCGATCCGGCGGACCTGGAGCTCGATGCCGATGATCATGGCGGCCAGGCCCACCAGGGAGAGCGTGCTCGGGACGGCGAGGGCCAGCCCGGCGGTCATCGTGGTCAGCGCGGTGTAGATGGGGTTGCGCACCAGGCGGAACGGTCCGGAGGTGACCAGCCCCGGGCGCTCGCCGGGGTCGACCGTGGTGCGCCAGGAGGCGCCCATGGCGAGCTGGCAGCCGAAGACCGCCAGGATTGCCAGTCCCGCCAGCACCGCCCCGCCCACGCGTGGTACCGGCCGGTCCAGGGCGGGCAGCGGGTCGAGGCCGAGGAGCTCCGCCACCGGGGCCACGACGCCGGCGACGATGCCGCCGAGCGCACTGGTCAGCCGCGCGCCCCAGTGGAAGATCCCCACCGGGAGGCGCACCCCGTTCTCCCCGGTACGGCGCCGTTGGACCGCGGCGCGCACGCCGCCGTCCAGCAGCAGGAACACGGCGAACAGCGCCAGCGCCACGGCAGGCATCGCCCTCACCCCCGCTTCCGGTTCTGCGGGCGGACCGTGCCGGGCAGGTGGCCGCGCCGGCTCCTGGTGCCTGCGAGGGACGGGTCGATCGTGGCGAGACGCGTGGCGCGGAAGTCTGGGACCTCGTAGAAGTGTTGCGACGCCGGCCGGGCGGGATGGCCGACCGCCGCCTTCCCCAAGTGGTTCATCACCATGACATGACCCCCATGGATGACATCGG
Source organism: Streptomyces sp. NPDC088124 (assembly GCF_040685895.1). Taxonomy (NCBI): domain Bacteria; kingdom Bacillati; phylum Actinomycetota; class Actinomycetes; order Kitasatosporales; family Streptomycetaceae; genus Streptomyces; species Streptomyces sp. NPDC088124. The sequence continues at coordinate 259,834 of NZ_JBFBJB010000003.1, forward strand.
ATTGCGAAGCTATCATCGTTGCGCGACGATGAATAGGGGGTGAACATCCGTGCCCACGGCCGTCGTTGTGCGGGCTGGCTATCATCGTCCTATGGCGATGAGTAGCGTGGAGGCCGGGCCGGCGGCCGGCGCCCCGTGCGGAGCACCCTCGGCGGCGGTGGCCCTGTTCCGCTCCCTCGGCGACCCGGCTCGCCTCGCGATACTGAGGCGCCTGGCCGAGGGGGAGGCCAAGGTCGTGGACCTGGTCGGCTGCGTGGGCCTGGCGCAGTCGACGGTATCGGCGCACCTGTCCTGCCTGCGCGACTGCGGTTTGGTCGACTACCGTCCGCAGGGCCGGGCCTCCCTGTACTTCCTGGCCCGGCCGGAGTTGCTGGATCTGCTGGCCTCCGCCGAGCAGTTGCTCGCCGCGACCGGCGAGGCTGTCGACCTGTGCCCCACCTACGGCACGGCGACGCTGTCGACCCCGAAGTAGGGCAGAGGCGCCCGATGAGCGACGCGCGCGGCCGCGGTCACGAGAACGCGATGTGATGTCGGACGCGTAGGCGCGCTCCCTGTTCCAGGGAGCGCTTTCGCCCCGGCCGCCGGACCGTTTCTCGGTATTGATGCCTCTGCGGCGGCGATTTCATGCGTATCGACCTGAATGTGCGGATGTTTTAACGCCGCAATATATGTGGTGGATCGGTCTCTTGGTCCACGCCTTACGTGTTCCTTTCTTGGGCGGTTTCAGGCGTTTCGTTCTGTAAGCGTCGGCGGCAAATGTGACGGAACAGTAAACGGGCTTCGCAAATAAGCATCAAACGCCCTCTAAATGCCTACTTTGCCGAGAACGTTGACAGTGTCCAGTTCGGCTTGAGAGGGTTAAGTGGATCAACATTGCTGTCAAACTGCTTAATTGGTCGCTCCTGGTGTGGGGCGCGAGTGGTGACCGGGGTGTGGAGATGTCTGGATCGCGTGGTGGCCGTCGTGAATTGATGGCCGGGCAGCTTGGTGTATGGCATGCGCAGCAACTGGATCCGGATAATCCCATCTACAACATGGGTGAATACATAGAGATTCACGGAAAGGTGAACACGCGCTTATTTGAGGCGGCCACACGAAGGGCCGTCCAGGAAGTCGACTGTTTTCACCTGCACTTCGAGGGAATCGCCGGCGAAGTCCCGCAGCAGTATTTCGACCCGCGGAGCGATTGGCCGTTTCACGTGATCGACGTGAGCGGTGAGGAGGATCCCCGTTCCGTCGCGGAGAGTTGGATGCGGACGGACATGCGACGTCCGGTGGACCTCCAGGGCGATGCGCTCTTCACCCAAGCTTTATTCAGGGTGGACGAAGATCTCTTCTTCTGGTACCAGCGAATACACCACATCATCGCGGACGGACTCGCAGGGTCCCTGATAGCCGGCCGAGTGGCTGCGGTTTACACGGCACTGCTGGTCGGCGAACCCCTCACAGAGGGTGCGCTTCCCTCAAGTTCCGTACTGATGGACGCCGATGACGACTACCGGATGTCCGAAGAATTCGAACTGGACCGGAAGTACTGGACGGAGCGTCTTTCCGATCGCCCTCGAACGGTCAGCTTGAGCGGCCGGGAACCTTCCGCCACGCCCCATGAACTGACACGCCATACGCTCCACATCCCTCCCGACGCCGCCACGGAACTCAGAAGCTCCGCACGTCGGCTCGGAACGAGCCTCTCGGGTCTGGCCATAGCCGCGAGCGCTGCCTACCTGCATCGCGCCACGGGGCAGGAGGACATCATTCTCGGGGTCCCCGTGATGGGTAGATCACGTGCACTGCGGGACATCCCTGGAATGACGGCGAACATCGTGCCTCTGCGCCTCACCGTGCAGCCGAAGGCCACGGTGAGAGAACTCGTGAAGCAGGTGTCCCGCGGAGTGAGAGATGCCTTGCGGCATCAGCGATACCGCTACGAGGACATCCTCAGAGACCTGAAGCTCGTAGGGCGCAGCGGACTTTACCCTCTACTCGTCAACATCGTCTCCTTCGACTACGATGTGAGATTTGGTGACGCTCCCAGCACTCCGCACAGCCTCGGTGGCATAAATTTCAATGACCTGTCGATTTCCGTGTACGACAGGTCGTCCGACGGAAGCATGTCCGTGGTGGTGGATGCCAACCCGGATCTCTACCGTCGGGGAGCAGCGCATGAGCATGCTGCGAAATTCCTTGACGTGATGAACTGGATGGCGCGTTCCGCTGCGGAGGAACGCGTACACCGGATCACATTGATGAGCCGCTCCGAGCAGCGTCTGGTTCTCACGGACTGGAACGACACGGCCCGGGAGGTGCCCGCGGCGACGCTGCCGGAGCTGTTCCAGGTCCAGACCGCTCGTACTCCGGATGCGACCGCCGTCGTCTTCGAGGGCGTGGAGCTGAGTTATGCGGAGCTCAGTGCGCGGGCGAATCGTCTTGCGCGGTTGCTGATGGATCGGGGTGTGGGGCCGGAGTCGCTGGTCGCGGTGATGATGCACCGGTCGGTCGATCTGGTGGTCGCTCTGCTTGCGGTGGTCAAGGCCGGAGGCGCGTATGTGCCTGTTGACCCGGACTATCCCGCCGAGCGGATCACGTACGTCCTCACCGACGCCCAGCCCCTCCTGGTGCTCACCAGCGCGGGCCTGGCCTCTCGCCTCACCGACCGGCACCCGCCGTACGTGGCTCTCGACGACCCGCGGACCACGGCCGCACTCGCGGACCTCCGGGACACCGACCTCGCCGACACCGAGCGCCGCGCCGCCTTGCTGCCCGCCCACCCCGCCTATGTCATCTACACCTCCGGCTCCACCGGACAGCCGAAGGGCGTGACCGTACCCCACGCGGGTATCGTCAACTGGCTGACGTGGATGCAGGGCGCCTACAACTTGGCCGCCTCGGAACGGGTGTTGCAGAAGACCCCCTTCGGTTTCGATGTGTCGGTACGGGAGTTCTTCTGGCCGCTGCTCCAGGGTGCGACCTTGGTGGTCGCCAAGCCCTCGGGCCACCGTGACCCCGCGTACCTGGCCGAGTTGATCCAACGCGAACGTGTCACGATCGCGCACTTCGTCCCCTCCCTGCTGCAGGTCTTCCTCCGCGAACCGGCCGCGGCCGCCTGTACCGACCTGCGCGCCGTGTTCTGCAGCGGTGAAGCGCTTCCCAGTGACGTCGCCGGGCAGTTGCGGAACGTACTGGACGTTCCGCTTCATAATCTCTACGGCCCCACCGAGGCGTCGGTCGAGGTCACCGCATGGACCTGTGACAGCGACACCAGCAGGAGCAGCCTCCCCATCGGACGTCCGGTCTGGAACACCCAGGTCTATGTACTCGACGCGGCGTTGCGTCCGGTTCCGGTGGGTGTCGCGGGTGAGTTGTATCTGGCCGGTGTGCAGTTGGCCCGTGGCTATCTGGACCGGCCGGGGTTGACCGCGCAGCGGTTTGTGGCCAACCCGTTCACTTCGGGTGAGCGGATGTACCGGACCGGTGACCTGGCCCGGTGGAACGCCGAGGGGCAGTTGGAGTATCTGGGCCGTACGGATGATCAGGTGAAGGTGCGTGGTTTCCGGATCGAGTTGGGTGAGGTCGAGGCGGCGCTGAGCGCACATCGGTCCGTGGCCGGGTCGGCGGTGGTGGTGCGTGAGGACCGCCCCGGTGACAGGCGTCTGGTCGGCTATCTCGTTCCGACGGGCGGTCCGGAGGGTGTGGACCTTGCCGTAGTACGTGGGCATCTGCAGGGTGTGCTGCCGGAGTACATGGTGCCGTCGGCGCTGGTGGTGCTGGAGGCTCTGCCCCTGACGGTCAACGGCAAGCTGGACCGCAGGGCCCTGCCCGCTCCGGACTACCGGCCGACCGATGATCGGCGGGGGCCGGTGACGGTGCAGGAGGAGATCCTGTGCTCGGTATTCGCCGAGGTCCTGGGCCTGTCCACGGTCGGGGTGGAGGACAACTTCTTCGAGCTGGGCGGCCACTCACTGCTGGCGACCCGGTTGGTGAGCCGTATCCGGTCGGTCTTCGGGGCCGAGGTGCCGATCCGGGCGCTGTTCGAGGCGCCCACTCCGGCTGCCCTGGCGGGCCGGTTGACCTCCTCAGGAGCGAGGCGGCAACCGCTGGCGCGGGTGGAGCGTGCGGAGCGGGTGCCGTTGTCGTTCGCGCAGCAGCGATTGTGGTTCCTGGGCGAGTTGGAAGGCCCGTCGGCCACGTACAACATGCCCCTCGCCCTGCGACTGACCGGAGCGCTGGATGTCGACGCTCTGAAGGCCGCCCTGCGTGATGTGATCGGCCGGCACGAGGTCCTGCGCACCGTGTTCGCGACGGTGGACGGTCAGCCCTACCAGCAGATCCTGCCGACGGAGAACACTCCGGTCCCACTCGCGGTCGAACGGGCGGCCGACCTTGAGGCCGCGATCACCGGGATCGCAGGTCACCACTTCGATCTCGCCAAGGAGATCCCGCTGCGGGCCCGGCTGTTCGAAGCCGGTCCTGACGAGCACGTCCTGATGATCACGGTGCACCACATCGCGGGTGACGGGTGGTCCCTGGCCCCGCTGACGCGGGATCTGTCGGCCGCGTACACGGCCCGTTCCACTGGCCAGGCCCTGGAACGGGTGCCGTTGCCGGTGCAGTATGCCGACTACAGCCTGTGGCAGCGCGAGCTGCTGGGTGAGGAGACCGACCCCGACAGCCTCCTGACCGAGCAGTTGACCTACTGGCGCCAGGCGCTGGCCGACCTGCCGGAGGAGCTGACGCTGCCGTTCGACCGGCCGCGTCCCCCGGTCGTCTCCCATCGGGGTGGCAGTGCCGGACTGACCATTGACGCGCGGACGCACCAGAAGTTGGTCGAGCTGGCCCGGGTACAGGGCGTGACGGTGTTCATGGTGGTGCAGGCGGCTTTGGCCGTCCTGCTGCACCGGCTGGGGGCCGGAGACGACATTCCGGTCGGCACCCCGATCGCCGGCCGCACCGACGAGGCACTGGACGATCTGGTGGGGCTCTTCGTCAACACCCTCGTCCTGCGCTCGGACCTGTCCGGCGATCCGACCTTCCTGCAACTGCTGGACAGAACACGGGAAACGGACCTCGGCGCCTACACGCACCAGGATGTGCCGTTCGAGCGGCTGGTGGAGGACCTGGCCCCGGCCCGGTCGATGGCCCGCCACCCGCTGTTCCAGGTCATGCTCACCCTGCAGAACACCGCCGAAGCCCGTCTCGGCCTGCCCGGGCTGACCGTCGAGACACTGCCTGCGGGCGTCCTTCCCGCCAAGTTCGACCTGGACTTCCAGATCGCCGAGCAGTTCACCGACGGCGGCACCCCGGCGGGCCTGACCGGACTGATCACGTACGCCACCGACCTGTTCGATCCGGCGAGTGTCGAGGCGATCGTACGGCGCTTCCTCATGGTCCTGGAGACGGTGACCGCGGATCCGTCGCTGCCGGTCAGCCGCATCGATGTCCTGGACACCGCGGAGCGGGAGCGGATCCTGTCCGGGTGGAACGGCACCACCCACGAGGTTCCGCCGACCACACTGGCCGAACTGTTCGAGGCCCAGGTCAGCCGCACCCCCGACGCGACCGCGGTGGTCTTCGACGGCACCGAGGTGACCTATGCGGAGTTGAACGCGCGGGCCAACCGGCTGGCCCGCGTCCTCGTGGACGGGGGCGCCCGGCCGGAAGAACGTGTGGCGGTGCTGATGGACCGCTCCACCGACCTGGTCGTCGCACTCCTCGCAGTGGTCAAGACCGGGGCCGCGTACGTCCCGATCGACCCGGCCCACCCCGCCGACCGCATCACCTACACGCTCAGCGACGCCCAGGCCACGCTGCTGGTCACCCACCAGGCCATGACAGGCGCAGTGGATGACGGTGCCGGTGTGACGCGCATCGTGACGGATGCCCCGGACACCATGACGGCCCTGTCCGCCCTGGCCGGGGAGAACCTCACGGACCACGAGCGCCGCACCCCCCTCCTGCCCGCCCACCCCGCCTACGTCATCTACACCTCCGGCTCCACGGGACGCCCCAAGGGCGTCGTGGTGAGCCACGCGGCAGTCTCCGCCTACCTCATCTGGGCGCGCGGCGCGTACCCCGGGTTGAGCGGCCGGACCGTGCTGCACTCGTCGGCCGCGTTCGACCTGACCGTCACACCGCTGTACGGCACGCTGATCTCGGGCGGTGCCCTGCATGTCGCGGATATCCGGGAGGGGCTTCCCGCCGGACCGGCGCCCACCTTCCTGAAAGTGACGCCGAGCCACCTGGGCCTGCTGTCCGAGGAGCCCGCCGTGTCCTTCGCCCGGGGAGACCTCGTCGTCGGCGGCGAGAGCCTGGCAGGCGAGCAGCTCACACGGTGGCGGTCCGCGCACCGCGACGTCCTGATCACGAATGAGTACGGTCCGACCGAGGCGGCCGTCGGATGCGTCACCTTCACCGTCCGTCCCGGGGACCCGGATGCGCCGGGCGGCGTCCCCATCGGCCGTTCCGTTCCGAACATGCGGGTCTTCGTGCTGGACGCGGGGTTGCGTCCGGTTCCGGTGGGTGTCGCGGGTGAGTTGTATCTGGCCGGTGTGCAGTTGGCCCGTGGCTATCTGGACCGGCCGGGGTTGACCGCGGAGCGGTTTGTGGCGAGTCCGTTCGCTTCGGGTGAGCGGATGTACCGTACCGGCGACCTCGCTCGGTGGAGCGTCGACGGGCAGTTGGAGTATCTCGGGCGGACCGATGACCAGGTGAAGATCCGGGGCTTCCGGATCGAGCTGGGTGAGGTCGAGGCCGTACTGGCCGGGCAGCCGGATGTGGGCGGGTCGGCGGTGGTGGTGCGTGAGGACCGACCCGGCGACAAGCGACTGGTCGGCTACCTTGTCCCGGCGAGTGGTCCGGAGGGGATGGATCTCGCCGCGCTGCGTGCTCGTCTTGGTGAGGTGTTGCCGGAGTACATGGTGCCGTCGGCGCTGGTGGTGCTGGATGTGCTGCCGCTGACGGTGAACGGCAAGCTGGACCGCAGGGCTCTGCCCGCTCCGGACTATCACGCGACCGGTGGTGGGCGGGAGCGGGCGACGGTGCAGGAGGAGCTTCTGTGCACCGTGTTCGCCGAGGTCCTGGGGTTGCCTGTGGTCGGGGTGGAGGACAACTTCTTCGAGTTGGGCGGTCACTCACTGCTGGCGACCCGGTTGGTGAGCCGTATCCGGTCGGTCTTCGGGGCCGAGGTGTCGATCCGGGCGCTGTTCGAGGCGCCCACTCCGGCTGCCCTGGCGGGCCGGTTGACCTCCTCAGGAGCGAGGCGGCAACCGCTGGTGGCGATGGTACGGCCCGAGGTGGTGCCGGTGTCGTTTGCGCAGCAGCGGTTGTGGTTTCTGGGTGAGTTGGAGGGGCGGTCGGCGACT